>JAUXTZ010000164.1 GCA_030681095.1 Burkholderiales bacterium | reverse complement strand
CGGCTGCCAGACCCACAACAGCCAGCGCGCCGGCCAATTTTTTGATACGCATCGGGAGTTCTCCTTTGGTTTGTACTTTATAAAAAACTAAACTTCTACGCTGGATTCTAGCGTTTTGTGGTGGGGATCATACAACAAGCTTTTATTTATGGGCAAACTTTCTAGTCCGAATGGACTATCCAGCGCTAAGTTTGTTGCAGATTTGCAACAAATCTCATCCGTCGTCATGGATTTCTGACTCTCCGTACATTTGGCGTCGAACGCCAACAACATCCATCTCATTGAGCGCAAAAGGAAATGACAGGATATCGGAGGGCGGGGAATCGCCATAAGGACGATTGCACGCCGAGACATCATTTTCCTTTCCTGGGCAACCGGAGGTTTGAAAGGGTTTACCGCTTTGAATTAGTGCGTTCAGCTCGCTTTCGGGCAAACCGAAGCCCACGAGCCGACCCTGCGCATCAAATGCCATGCGTTCGATGCGACCGCCCGCGTAGTCGATGATGAAACGCGCGAGTTGTACCCGACGCCATTGGCCACGATCCACGGCTGGCCAATCCTCCATCAAGGAGCCCTGCTCGGGGAAGAAGGCGAATAGATGGTTATGCCCCCCCATATCTTTAATACGCTGACAGATTTCGAGCAACTCACGCTCGGTCTCGCCCATGCCGCAAATCAAATGCGCACCGAAGCGCTCCGGCCCGAACACCTCCGCCGCCCATTCGATGGCTTGCCAGTATTTTTCCCAACGATGCGGGCTATCCACGGTCTTGCCGCGGGTGCGCTCGAAGATCGCGGGCGTGACCGCATCTAGCGCCACGGTAAAAATCTCCGCCCCTAATCGCTTCATCTCGATCAGGTCGGCCTTTTCCATGTTGGTGGGGTTGGAGAGAATAGAGACCGGAATATGCGGCAGCGCTTCCACCCATTTTTTTAACAACACGAATGTATCGGCATCCGAGTTGGGGTGCGTGATCATGGAGATGCACATGCGCTGGAATTGGCCCTTGTCGGCGCCAGCGCGCACGCGCTCGATCACTTCGTCGTAGCGTGCAGTGGGCCAATCGACGCGGATGAAATTGCGGTCGGCATAATCGCGCGCCTCCTCCCGATGCCGCGCCAAGCCGCAATACGCGCAATTGGCGCGGCAGCCTTCGGGATAGGTCACCAGCAAATTCAAGCAATGGGTGCAGGCGGTGCGATACATCTGGCCGGAAATCAAACCAAGCGTAATCGCCGCAGCGGTGCTCATCTGCACATACTCAGGCGAGCGCATCGCCGGTGTTTTGACGTGATAGTCGGGACGGTAGAAATTGATCGGCTGCGGATTATCCAATACTTCGCTCATTAATTAATCTCCTGCCAGGAAAAATCTTTCACCACGGAGTACACAGAGGACACGGAGTTTAAAAGCTAGAATTTGCTTTACTCCGTGTCCTCTGTGTACTCCGTGGTGAAGATTTGCTTTTCAAAATATTCCGGAAACGCAATCCAACCCTTGCGATGCATCGCATCCTCGCATGCGGCGGCAGTATGCCAGCGCTGATTGAGCCACTGTCTGCGCGCCACTGCACGGGCGAGGCTCATTTCGAATTGATCTCTAATTTCAGCTTCGAATTCATTCAATGCATCAGCCTCGTTGGCCAGCAGGTAACGCGCAGCCGCCTGGCCCGCGCACTCACCCGAAACAAGCGCAGCGGCGATACCTGCGCCGGTAATCGGATGCGTCAGCCCCGCCGCATCACCCACGAATAATGTTTTATCCACCACTAAACGCGCTCGCAGTCCTCCCACAGGAATTAAGCCGCCGGTCAACGACAGGATGGTATCCCCTACTACCCCTTGATTAACTAAGCGGGCGTGCAATGCATCTAAGGGTTGCTTCAAATCATGCGTGTAGTCCTTATCCGCCCCCACCCCCAGATTCGCGCACTCTCCTTTGGGGAACAACCAGGCATAGCCACCCGGATACTCGTCGGAGAGCCAAATATCCGTATCGTCATAAGGCTGTAACAGGGGCACAGTGTATTGACGAGTGAACACCGTTTCCAAGGGCGCCAACCCTAACTGGGATGCGACAGTGGAGTAAGGGCCATCGGCGGCGATCAGCAAGCGGTAGCCTACTTCACGCTCACCCTCGGGGGTCTGGATAGTAGCAATCGAATGTCGTGCGTCGAGCCGCAGCAGGCGGCTGGCCAAACACAATTCCGCGCCCAGCGCTTCAGCCTCGCGCGCCAGCGCTTGATCGAACGCCGCACGGTCAATCATTAAGCCAGGGAAAGCCGCCTTCTCAGTCATACCCGAAGGCAAATAATTTTTCATGCCGGCGATGTGCTGCACCAAGACACCCTCGGCTTGAGCGTATTTACCCAAGGGCAACGGAATAAACTCGGCGCATTGCACCGGCACGCCCACGTGCGCCTTACGCTCCACCGCCAGCACCGACAAGCCGGCACGCGCCGACGCCGCTGCCGACGCACCACCCGCCGGGCCAAGGCCAATCACCAGAACATCAACTTGCGTCTTCCCGCTCATGGCACGCTGACCTGTGGTTCGAATTGACTCAGCGCCGACTGGATCACCGCGACAAAATCCGCCGGCTGCAAACCCAACAGATCCACTTCACGCTCGGCAAAGAATGCATGCACGCGATGGTTGCAGTCGGCCGCATCGGTATCGCGCAAGGTCGCCTCAAGATCCACCATCACCCGCTTGGGGCTTACGAAAAAGTCGCCGGAGAACCAGATTTGTTTGATGCGTTGATGCGCTCGATCGTAAGCCACACTGACGCGCACCAGCCCACCGGGAAACTTTTGCATCGCTTCCACAATTGGCACTCCCGATTGCGGTTGATGCAGCATATGCACCCAGTCTTCCGTATCGATTTCCGCCAAGGCGCTGTCGAAACGCGCCTGCTCCATTGGAGAGATATCCCCCGCTTCGAAGGTTATGCCGAATTCGTCGGCGAACGCCTGGGTCAATGCTGCCTGTACTGCTTGCATCTCCGGGGTATTACCGAGCAAATCGGCCAAATTCGCCACCCGCTCACGCGCCGAGGCGATCGCCTTATCCGATAGCTTCTCCACCGGAATGCGCAGCACGCGCAACATTTTTTCCACATCAAATTGAATCAGCAGCGTGCCTTGAAACATCAGCGCATCGCCATTGAAAGCGCCGCCGGTGCCGGAAATTTTGCGGCCATCGACTTCGATGTCATTGCGTGGACGAAATTGGGCATCGACGCCCAGGGCTTGGATGCCGCGCGCCGCCGCTTCGCAGATGCGGCGCGTGATCGCTTGCATATCCGCCATACCGAGATCGCGCTTGTGCAAATACAATTCCCAGCCCAGCTGCGTCTGGTCGAAATAAATCGCCCCGCCGCCGGTGATGCGGCGTTGAATAGCGATGCCCTGTGCGCGGCAGTAGTCCAGGTTGAGCTCTTGCTCGGCGCTCTGATGAAAGCCCAATAAGGCAGACGGTTGGAAGCGCAGAAAGCGCAGCGTGTTCGGTATCTCATCCGCCTGGCGCGCTTCGAGTAAGGCACGGTTCAGCGCGATATTCTCCGCCGCGCGGCGCAGGCCGGTATCGATGACGCGCCAAGCGGGTTTCATTGCGTAAGCTCCTCGGCGCGGACGATTTTGATATCTACTTGTCTGCGCCGTGCACGCTCAGACTCGATCACTTTCTGAATATCCACCTGCAAACCCCCACCCTCGACATCGATCGCCATCACCTCATCCCCCACCGCAATAGAGCAGCAAGCCGGCGTCACGCGCACTTCGCGCCCGAGTCGTGCCGCCAGTTCGACCATGCCGTCGGCAGGATGCGCGATGCCATTCAACCCCGCCATCACGGCATAAGCGTCGATCTGGCTTTTCACGCGGCCGGCAGGGCGCGCGCAGCCCAAGAGCAAAGGCGTATCACGCATCGCGGCGCGCGCATCCATGAAGAAGCGCCCCACCGCATGCGCGTCGGGTGTGGCAAACGGACGGTCTTGCGGGGCGTAGCGCGGCATCACCACCACCAGCACCAACGCATCGGGCCGGTGGCGCTGGACGATATCAAGCGCGTGCCACTCGCCGAGGAAATGGCCGTAATGCAAGCCGAGCACTATGTGTGGCACAACCTTCATGTCGGTCGCCACCAGAAATTCGAGCGAGCGCTCAAAATCGTCCACGCTGCGGCGCAAATGATAGACCTGGGTAATGGTGTCTTGCGCACCGATCACATCCATCATCGCCACATCGATACCGGCGTCTTCCATGCGGCGGGCGATGTCGAGATCAACCAAAGCGGTGTGCAGAGCAATCTTGAAAGCGGGGAAGGTATCTTTGATGCGGCGAATCGTCGCATAGTAAGGCGCATATTCCACTTCGTTGCGGTGATTCGAGCCGCCGGTGAGCAGCATGCCTTGGGCACCGAGATCGACCTGCTGGTTCACCACGCGCCACAAGTCTTGCGGCGTGTGCGCGGGAATCATCGGTTCCAGGATTTTTGCCTTGCAATGATCGCAGGCTAGTTTGCATTCGCCGCCGGTAATCGACACCGCGGGCCACGACTGCTTGCCACACCCTTTAATTTCAGATGAGGCGTAAACCTTAAAAGTGGGAGTGTAAAAATTGATGCGCGAAGGTCCAGCACGTTCCGCGCGGCGCGCCATTTGTGTGATCAAGCCGGCATCAAGCGTGGTTTCTTCCAAAAGCTCAACTTGCCGCACCACCTCCAGCCAATCACTCATCCCCCACCCCCTGACGCCTGAATCCTGACGCCCGACGCCTGCCATTCAACAGCCGCCAAAACCATCCGCATTCATTTTGGCTTCGAATGCTGAACCAATCTCAGCCCCGCTGATTAAGCTTTTGCTTTCTTCAGCCCAGTGGGTAGGCTTTATTTTTGCCATCCAACCCGCGCCGTAGGGGTCTTCATTCACGAGGGCCGGCTTGGCGCTTACCGCTTCGTTGATCTCGATCAATTCGCCGCCGACAGGGGCCTTGACTGGGCCCACCCATTTGCCTGATTCCACGGTGCAGACCGTTTTGTTTTGTTCAATTTGCTTACCGATCTTCTTCGGCGTGGCGGCAACCAGTTGCCCGGCCAAGGCGCAGGCATAAGACGTCATGCCGAGGGTGACCACCCCCTCCGCACCGATACGCGCCCAGACGTTGCCGTCGACGTGATAATACAAATCGTCCGGCAAATTGCAGCCGCGTACGTTTGCCATCTTGTTATCCCCACTCGCGATTAATCGGATTCATTTTACACCCATCGCTTGCCGCAATTGACTGCACCACTACGCACGAAAGGGGTTCTCTGCCCCGGAAATGATTAACGGCCAAGCGGGTTACCCTCGCTTGGCCGTTAAAGTGCTGCTGTGACAGGTATTAAATATACAAGCAAATATCGCTATCGCCGGCGAATTCGAGGAAAGAAGCGGCGCCGACAAAATCAAGACCGTCGATGAATTCACTATGTTCAAATCCGAATAGCTCCACCGTCATCTGGCAGGCGACGAATTTCACGTCCGCCTCGATGCACAGGCCGCGCAAATCCTCAATCGAGGCCACCCCGCAGTTTTTGATGGTCTGCTTCATCAAGGTCGTGGCCAGCACTTCAAAGCCTGGGACGTTGGCTTGAACGATGTTCGGTATGTTCCAGTTAATGTCTTTGAACCACTTGGGGCCAAAGGGCATTTTCATCGGCATACCGGGATTACCCAGCGGGCTTATTTTGAGGCCGCTCACATCCTTGCGCAGCATTTGCAAGCCGTAAAAAGTACAAAACACTTGCACTTCATAATCCAGCGCGGCTGCAGTCGATGCCAGAATCAGCGGTGGATAGGCCCAATCGAGCGTGCCTTTGGTCGCGATGATCGCGAGTTTCTTAGCCATGTAAATCTCCTTCAAAATTGCGGATTAATTGCCCCGCTCGCGTCTATCCAACAGCGTAAAACTAATTTTTTATTATTATTTCTTCTTCATGAAGAAGGTGAATTCGCCGCCCGCTTCGGCCGACGAAACTAACTCGTTGCCGGTTTGCTTGGCAAACGCTTGCATGTCCTTCACCGAACCGGGGTCGGTCGCGATGACTTTAAGTACTTGGCCGCTGGTCAATTCGGCTAAGCCTTTCTTGGTGCGCAGAATCGGCAGCGGGCAATTCAAGCCGCGAGCATCCAGTTCTTTGTCGAAATTCATATCCATCTCCTAAATTAAAATAAGTCCAACGGTAAAAAACGAGCATTTTGATCTAGTTGCCACCCGCACGCAACTTAAGCCGCCGCCAGCGCCAGTCCGGCTTGCGCCCAAGCCATGACGCCGCCACGCAGGTTAAACACATTCTCGAATCCCTTTTGCGCCAAGAAGGCACAAGCCTGGGCCGATCGCGCGCCGCTGCGGCAGATCAACACCACTGGCTTTTCATTCTCCAGTTGATCCGCCATCAGGGGCAGCATGTGCAGGGGCAGATGTTTGGCGCCCTGGATCGAACCCTGCGCGAATTCGACATCGGTGCGCACGTCAATCATCACTACTTCACCGCCCGCTTGCATTTGTTGCAGACCGAAGGCATCGACTTCTTTAATAGACATTCCGAACATGTTTCTACTCCGTGATGAGTAAATTAGCGAATAATAATATATCGAAGGTGGGCGGGGCGCAATGCCTGATTGTTGTTCTTAACAACGTTGACTGCCGTGGTAGAGATTGACCACATGCCTTGCCTCGGCGAAAAACAACCAGCGCTCGGCGACCAAGCCAGCTAAAGCCAAGCCGGCAATCAATGCACTCAGAGTAAGTGAAGGCTTACCTGAGGTGATAATCAACAAGCCCAGCGGCACGATAAACCCAATGGCAAAAACAAAAAATTTCAGGGCCAGCGCGTATTCCCGCGCCAATTGAAAGCCGAATTCCTGGGTCAGAAAAGTGCCATGCGTATGGCCGGCATCCAACAGCCGTACTTGGGCGCGGGTAAATCCGGTCGCGGTTTGAATACTAGGCCCAGCACCCGGCTCGGCGATCCAGAAATAATAAATCGCCTTTAGCAACCCAGCGATGATCAACATGCTGCCTGCAAGGTAAGCGAACGGTTGCAAGTCCAGCCCAGCCCACGCCGCCACCGCCAGCAACATCAAGGCACCAGAAAAATTCCCCAGCGCCAGATAATTCGCCGGCACCAGCGGTGTATTCCACTGACGGATGGTTTTCAAGCACCCATAAATCATGCCGGTGCTAAAAACCGTAATCCATGCCAGCGCGGTGGCCACCAATCCCAGTCCCAAGCGCACCACTTCCAGATTGGCTAAGCTAAACCAGCTTAAAACCAGATAGCCGAAAGCCACCGGGAAGAAGGCCACCGAGAACACGCCCTCGCGCGACAGCCATGAGGTGCGAAAACGGCTAAACGCACGCCAAGCATTTTTCGGGTTCGCCAGGTGCAACACCGAAGACAGCAGGCCGCCGATAATGAAAAAGAAGGCGATCGCGCCCGTGGCCGCAATTTGTTCGCCCGACAGGCCACCGCCCAGTTTCAAAACATCGGTAAAATACAACAGCGCGAACAAGCCGAAGCCCGCGCCGGAACTGACCGTGAAAAAAATAACGCTAAACGCTGGATGCATGGTGTCACCAAAACCTAAATGGACAGGATTAACAGGATTACCCAGGATTTACAGGATTAAGTCGGATTCAAAATCCTGTTAATCCTGAAAAAATCTTGTTAATCCTGTCTATTGCTTTACCGCTTCACAATCTTCGTTGCCAAATTCTTCAAGCGCTCCTTAAACCCCGGCTTGCCCATATTCTCAGTCGGAATCGGCGTCGCTTTGCGCGGCGGCAAGTAATGGTTGGTTGGGTTGTAGCCCAACTCCGGCATCAGCTGATAGCCTTCGCGCTCGCGCACTCTTTGGCTCACCGCCGACTCAGGATCGTCCAAATCGCCGAACATGCGCGCATGCGTCGGACAGGTCAGCACACAAGCGGGCTGGCGCTCTTCGAAGGGAAGTTGGGTATCGTAAATACGATCCACGCATAAGGTGCATTTTTTCATGGTGCCGGATTCGCGATCCAATTCACGCGCGCCGTAGGGGCAAGCCCACGAGCAATAATTGCAGCCCATGCATTTATCTTGATCCACCAGCACAATGCCGTCTTCCGCACGCTTATAGGAAGCCCCCGTGGGGCACACCGTGACGCACGCCGCATCTTCGCAGTGCATGCACGACATGGGAAAATTGATGGTTTTGCTATGCGGATACTCGCCCACTTCGTAGTGGCGAATGCGGTTAAACCACACACCGGACGGCTCCGCGCCATAGGGTTGATAATCAGTCAAGGGCGCGGTGGTGCCGGAGGCATTCCACTCCTTGCACGCCACCGCGCAGGCGTGGCAGCCGACGCAGACATCTAAATCAATCACTAAGCCTAAGCGCATATTTCAGTTCAATCCGTATCGGTGCGGGTGCTGTATCGCAGCACATTCGGCCGCTCGCCATCGTCGTGCGGCAGCGGTTTGATGGCGGGGAATTCCGGCCAACTACCGACTTCACCTGGCGCGGCTTTGTAAATTTTGACGCGCAAATCGAACCATGCCGCTTGGCCGGTGACCGGGTCGGAGTTGGTGATGCGCCGCTCGCCCTGCTTCTCGGGCAACAGTTCGGATATCAGATGATTGAGCAGGAAACCTTTCTTCGCTTCCGACGCTTCCGGCTTTAGCCCCCAAGCGCCGCCTTGCTTGCCGATGGCGTTCCAGGTCCACACCGTGTTTTCTTCGCAGCCTTCCATGGTTTTCAACTGGCAGCGAATCTTGCCGTTGTGCGACTCGACCCAAATCCAATCGTCGTCCTTCAAGCCCATGCGCTCGGCCTTGCCGCGATTCATGTACATATAGTTCTGCGCAAGCAATTGGCGCAGCCACACGTTTTGCGAATCCCAGGAGTGGTACATCAGCATCGGGCGCTGGGTGAGCGCATAGAACGGATATTCCGCTTCATTCACGCGCTGCTGTTCCAGCGGCTGATACCACAGGGGGAGCGGATCGAAATATTTCACCAAGCGATCGCGGTCGGTTTGGTTCTTAGGCTGCGGCCCGTCGTACAAGCCTTGCCCCGCGAGGCGAAACTTTTGCAGCGGCTCGGAATAAAACTGCATGATGATCGGCTCAGCTTTACCCACGAAACCGACCTCCGCCGCCACCTCCAAATAATCTTTGTTGGCAAAGCGGTTGTATTTCATGTTGTCCGGCCAGTGGTGGGCGAAGAACGATTCGTTCTCGATGTATTTTTCCCACTGCTTCGGGTTTGGTTCGCCCTTGAGGGATTTCTCGCCATCCTTGCCGCGCCAGCCAGCGAGAAAACCCACGCCCGGGCTACGTTCGTAGTTGACGATAAAATCCGGATAGTTCTTGAATTTGCGCGTGCCGTCTTTGTTGGTGAAAGCAGGGAATTTCAAGCGCGAGGCCAATTCCACCAGCACTTCTTGCCAGGGCTTCACATCGCGGTCGAGTTCCACGATCGGATAACGAATCGCATCCGCCGCCGCATCCGGCTCGGAGATCGGGCGATCCAAGAGCGAAATGCAGTCGTGGCGCTCGAGGTAAGTCGTATCGGGCAATACCAAGTCGGCGAAATTGACCGTCTCAGAGTGATACGCATCCACCATCACCAGGAAGGGAATCTTGTACTGACCCGGCTCTTCCGGATCTTCCTCGACCAGCATCTCTTGCACGCTCTTGGTGTTCATCGACGAATTCCACGCCATATTCGCCATGAACAAAATCAGCGTATCAATCGCATACGGATCGTGATTGGTGGCGTTGGTGATCACCATATGCATCAGCCCGTGCGAGGCGATCGGCGTCTCCCACGAATACGCTTTGTCGATGCGCAGCGGATTGCCGTCATGGTCGATCACCAAGTCTTCTGGCCGCGTCGGAAAACCCAAGGGCGGACGCGACAGCGGGGTATTCGGCGCGTGGATAATGTCGATATTATTTTCCGGCACCTGGTGCGGCGGAATCGGCTTCGGATACGGCGCCCGTGCGCGGAAATTGCCTGGGCCGTCGAGTGCGCCCAGCAACATTTGAATCAAATGAATCGCACGGCAAGCATGGAAGCCGTTGGAGTGCGCTGAGATACCGCGCATGGCATACATCGCCACCGGACGGCCGATCACCTTATCGTGCTTGCGGCCCCAGATATCGGTCCATTCAATATCGAGTTCGACGGTTTCTTTGAATGCGACATGCGCCATTTCCAGCGCCATGCGCTCAATCGCCTCAGCCGGCACGCCGCATTCGGCGGCAACATTTTCAGGGGCATAGCGCTCATCCAGATAGCGCTCGGCCATGAGTTGCATCGAAGTCTTCACTGGGCGGCCATCGGGCGCGACAAATTCACCGAACACTGCGGGCGCGATATCGGCGTCCAGCGCGCTGACGAATGCTTGTTTTTCTAAATCCCACACCAGCGGGTTGCCTGCTTCATCGCGCAGGAACAGGCCATCGCCCATCTTGCCCGGCGTCTGCACCACCATCCACGGCGCGTTGGTGTAGCGCACTAAAAATTCCCAGTCGAACAATTCACGCGACAACAGCACATGCACGACAGACATGGCCAGCAGGCCGTCCATGCCGGGCTTGATTGGTATCCATTCATCAGCAATGGCCGAATAGCCGGTGCGCACCGGGTTGATCGAAACGAATTTACCGCCGTGGCGCTTGAGCTTTTCCAGACCGATCTTGATGGGGTTGGAAGAGTGATCTTCCGCCACGCCCCACATGATGAAATATTTTGCGTAATCCCAATCCGGCGCGCCAAATTCCCAGAACGAAAAGCCGATGGTGTACAAACCCGCCGCCGCCATATTCACCGAACAGAAGCCGCCATGCGCCGCCCAGTTCGGCGTACCGAATTGCTGCGCCCAGAGACCGGTCAGCGCCTGCATCTGGTCGCGGCCGGTGAAGAACGCCAATTTAGAGGGGTCGGTCGAGCGAATCAGATCGAGCCGGTCGGTCAGAATATCAATTGCCTGCTCCCACTCGATTTCGACGAATTCGCCCGTACCGCGATGGCTGCCGGGCTTACGCATTAAAGGTTTGGAGAGCTTGGCGCGTGAATACTGCTTCATGATCCCGGCCGAACCCTTAGCGCACAACACGCCCTGATTGGTCGGGTGATTGCGATTGCCCTGGATAAAGCGCACTTTGCCCGCTTCCAGGGTGACTTTGATGCCGCAACGGCAAGCGCACATATAACAAGTGGTGAATTTCACCGCTTGTTGGTCGTGATTTTCGATTTTTATGGTCGCAGCGCTCATAAATTCTTTACAGGATAGACCGTTCTAATGCCAAGAACCGGTACGTTATTACATCATAAATTACTAATATATATACCAAAAATAAAAGCGAGAGTGCTCGCTTGGGGTTTATTCCGTACCTAACGCCCGCCTAAAACAGATGCATCGACACCTTAAGGACGGCGGATTTTCCTTTGAAATCACATTCCTAGCAAGGCAGATTTTTTGATCATGCAATAAACATTGCTAATTGAACCTGACGCTGAGAGCCCGCCAGGCGGCAAATCACTTTAGGCAACATAAACGCAATGGTCAGCATCATGGGCATCACAAGAAAATGAGTAAACATGATCATCATGACGACTAAGCGCGCATATAAAAGGCCCGAATCACGGGCCTTTTATATGCGCGCTTACACTGAATTCCAATGGATGGTGCCGCTTGTCGGATTCGAACTGACGACCTACCGCTTACAAGGCGGTTGCTCTACCCCTGAGCTAAAGCGGCATCGGCGACATTATATAGTAGCGACATCAGAATAAAAAATAGCCGCACGAAATCCGAAGACTTCAAGTGCAGCTATTTACTTACTTAAACCGTGATGTTTGATTCCATCTACGGCGTTTTGTAAACCGAAGGTCGGGGGTTCGATACCCTCAACCGCACCACTTCCCCATCTGCAACGAAACGCGTCAATCCGCTTTCTGGCGCGCTTGGCGATACTCCACTTCCAAGCTGCCACCCACCGCCTTCCACTGCTGGATTTCCTCTTCGAGCAAGGTTTCGGTGAGCGGGCTGTCGGCGAGCCATTGCGGATCGATGATCAAGCGCAGGGCGCTGCCATCGCGCTGATAGCGCAGCGCACCGTGATCCGGATCGCGCCGATTACGGCACAGCAGGGCGGCTAGACGCAAGATGGCGATCAGCTCCCAACTTTCTTCCTCGATCGCTTGCTCCTTAACCGCTTTGGCCAAGCCGCCACGATGCGTGCGCGCCAAGCGCGAGAGCCGCGCTTGATCAATTTTAGAAAACCCCGGCATGTCGGCATTGCCCAGGATGTAGGCGGAATGCTTGTGGTAACCAGCATGCGCGATAGTAATCCCCACTTCATGCAGACGCGCAGCCCAGATCAGCAAGCGGCGAGCACTTTCCACATCCTGGGTGATATGCGCAGCGACTTGATCGAACAGGGCCAAGGCCAGCGCTTCCACCCGCGCGGCTTGCGCGACATCCACGTGATAACGGCGCATGAATTGGGTGACGGTCGCATCGCGCTGGTCATGGTGATGAAAGCGGCCGAGCAAATCGAGCAGCACGCCTTCGCGCAACGCGCCGCCAGTCACGGTCATCTGCTCGATCTCGAGCTCGGCGAATAGGCCCGCCATAATGGCGAAACCCCCGGGCAG
>JAUXTZ010000147.1 GCA_030681095.1 Burkholderiales bacterium | reverse complement strand
CGAAAGAGACCCGCGAGGGCGAAGCCGCCATGCCGGCGCACATCGGCAAGGACAATCTTCGCCTGGCGTTGGCGCGCGAAAATGGGCATGACCACTTCATCCTGTTTTTCCCGATTTTCAGCGACACCGCGCTGCAGCATCGCATCGGCTACGGCGGAATCAAGATCGACTTCAAGGCAGAGCTGCAAACATTGCGCCGCTTCCTCTATGTGGACATGGCGAGCATTCGTCTCACGGCAAAGGATGCGCAGCCGTTGACGCTTGACCAGGCCGTTCGGCATATCGCTTTCAAGACCCAGCCCAGTGCGGAAATCGCGGCTTACAAATCGCTCATCTACCGCGTCATGTATCAGGTCGCGGCGATTGTGCTCGCTGGCATGCTGCTGGCCTACTTTTTTGTCGTGCTGCTAGTGGCCAAACCCTTGCACAGGCTATCCGGCCATATCGATGCGATGCGCGCGGGCCGTGGCGGCCTGCTGTCCGAATCCTATCGCGGACCGGTGCCGGTGGCGGAACTGGAAAATGTGAGGATCTCCCTGAACGACTATCAGAGCAAGCTCGATGACATGCATGTCAATCTCGCCAATAAAAACGAAGAGCTGTGGAAACTGGCACATCATGACCCGCTCACTGGCATCTTCAACCGGCGCGCCTTCGAAGAAGACTGGAGCGCGCTGACCCGCCCGGGTTTGACATCGCTCAATGTCGCCTTTCTGCTGTTCGACTGCGACCATTTCAAGACCATCAACGATACCTATGGTCACCATGTAGGCGATCAGGTGCTTCAGGGAATCGCCGAGTCGCTGTACGGCGCCTTGCGCACCGGCGACCGACTGTACCGCATGGGCGGCGACGAATTTGCCACCATTTTGTACGAAACCGATGTTGCGCTCGCAAGCCGGGTTGCGGAACGTTGTATCGATGCTGTGAATACGCACAACTTCGCTGTCTACGGTATGCGCGAGCCGCTTCGCATCAGCATCGGCATCGCCCACAGCCACGACGTCGCCAGCGCCGAGCTGCTGCACAAGCATGCTGACTTGGCCATGTATCACGCCAAACGACCCGGCAGCCCCAAGATGGCGATTTATACCGAAAGCCTGACGCCCTCCAGTCAGGCGATGGTCTCCAGTCCGGAAACCGCCGCCGTCTATGCCGCGATCACGAATCCGGATCTGCTCGAAATGCACTACCAGAAAATCGTTCAACTGCCGGCTGGCGAGGTGGATTATTTCGAGGCGCTGGTGCGCATCCGGCACGCGGACAGCCTGCTGCATCCGGCCAGCATTTTTTCGGTGGTGGAAGCCAAACGCCTGGAAATCGAATTCGATCAGGCGGTACTGGAGCGGATACGCCTGGATCTCGCCGGCGGCCTGCTCTCGGCAGGAACCGGCATCTCGATCAATATTTCGGGCATGAGCATCGTCACCCCGCAGATCACCGACAAGCTGCTCGCCCTGGGCGAATTTCTCGACCGTTATAAACTGGTAATCGAGGTCACGGAAACGTCATTGATCACGCAGATCAGTCATGCCTCGGCCAACCTGAACCGCCTGCGCAAGGCCGGCTTCGTGATTGCGCTCGACGATTTCGGCAGCGGCTACTCTTCGCTGCGCTACCTATCCACCATGCCGGTGGACGTGATCAAATTCGACATCTCCATGGTGCATTGCCTGGATGGTGAAGACCGCCAGCGCGTGATCGTGGAGAATCTCGCCAAGCTGATCAGCGCTGCCGGTTTCAAAATGGTCGCAGAAGGCATTGAGTCGCGCGCGACCCTGGAGCGTGTAACCGCATTGGGCTTCACCCACGCCCAGGGCTTTTACTTGGGGCGGCCGGAGCGGCTCAAGCGCTGATCTCGGCCGGCACAGGGTGCGGCGTGTCGAAGAACGCTTCTACCTCGCTCAACTCACGCGTGCGCCGCATCGGCGGCAGGCTTTGCCAGATGCGCTTGCCATAGGGCTTGCTGAGTAAACGCGGGTCACAAATCATCAGCACGCCATGATCGGTTTCGTCGCGAATCAAGCGCCCTGCCCCCTGTTTCAACGTGATCACCGCCTGCGGCAATTGATATTCCATAAAGGCATTGCGGCCCTCGTTGTTCATTTTTTCGATGCGCGCGGAGAGCACCGGATCGTCCGGCACGGCGAACGGCAGGCGATCGATGATCACCAGCGACAAGGCCGAGCCGCGCACGTCCACCCCTTCCCAAAAGCTATGCGAGGCGACCAGCACCGCGTTGCCCAAGCGGCGGAAGCGTTCCAGCAACTCGGTGCGCGAGCCCTCGCCTTGCAACAGCAGGGGGAAATCGAGGTTTAGTTTTTTAAATTCTTCTTGCAGCTGTGCATGCGCCTCACGCATGGCGCGTAGGCTGGTGAAAAGCAAAAATGCGCGCCCGCCGCTGGCTTGCACCACCGGCAGTGCTGCCTCGACCACCGCGCGCGTATAGTCCGGCGTATTCGGTTCGGGCAGGTGCTGCGGCACGTAGAGCAAAGCCTGGTTGGCATAATCGAAGGGGCTATCCCAATACGCGGTCTTGGCTTCATCCAGCCCCATCTCTTCTTGGTAATGGCGGAAATCGCCTTTCACCGCGAGCGTGGCCGAGGTAAAAATCCAGGTGCGCGGCGCTTCGAGCTGCGCTTTGAAAGTTTCGGCGATCGACAACGGCGTGGTGTTGAGCTGCACGGCGTGGCTGTACACCTCGACCCAGCGCACGGTGTTGCCTGCGGCGGCCACTTCGCGCCACGCTTTGAGCTGCGCGTTCAAAGCCTGCGCGCGCTGCCAGCAATTTTCCAATCCCGGTGCGCGTTCGGATTGAGATTCCAAGGCGTGTTCCAGATCGGTCAATCTTTCTTTGACGCTGATCAGCGCTGGCTCGAATTCTTTAAAACGCTGCGCCCGCTCATAAGGCAAGCGTAAGCCTTCTTGCGGGAATACCAAGCGCAAATCGCGCACACTCTTTTCCAGCGCGCTTGCCGCTTCGGGCAGGGGTGCGAAATCCTTGGCGTGGCTAACTCCCTCGGCCCGTGCATCGCGCACCAACTCGATGAGTTGCCCGGTGCCCAAGGAGGTGCCGAAAAATAAGCCCGCCGTACTGGGCAATTGATGCGCCTCGTCCAGGATGATGGTGTTGGCCGCGGGCAACAGCTCGGCCATGCCCTCGTCTTTCAGCATCACATCGGCAAAAAACAAATGGTGATTCACCACCACCACATCCGCCGCCAAGGCTTGCTTGCGCGCGGCCATGACAAAACAGTCTTTGTACTCGGTGCAATCCTGGCCCAGGCAATTATCGCGGGTGGA
>JAUXTZ010000129.1 GCA_030681095.1 Burkholderiales bacterium | reverse complement strand
GTATTTTGTCATGCCTTTAATCTCTGTTATCCTCACGGCTCCTAATATAGGGCGACCATCCATGCAGGACAAAGCACGCGCAATTTTAGCGCAAAACCCAGCCCCCCAAGACAGAAAAATCCGCCTGCGTTGGCTGGTTGCATTGTCCACGATACCGCTCCTCGGCATGGCGGTGGCTTTTGGTATCGCGCCGGCAACCGATCCGCGCCCGGTAGAACTCAAAACCATTATCGAAAACCTCAACCTGCCACAAGCGACTATATTAAACGAAGGCGACAGCGCCTTTTGGCGTGAAGCACGCATTCAACGCGGCGACACCATCGGCAGCTTGCTCAACCGGCTGCAAGTTGAAGACGATGCAGCCGTCACCTTTATTAAAAGCGCGAAACACGCGAAAACCCTTTATCAGCTCGTCCCCGGCCGCAGCGTGCGCGCGAAGACCACTGAAGACGGCGAGTTGCTTGCACTCCGTTATATCGCCTCCGACAGCACGCTGCTTTCCGTTGATCGCGATGGAGCGGGGTTTAAGGCCGTCGAACAAACCGCGCCACTCGACACCCGAGTTGCGATGAAATCGGGCGAGATCCGTAGCTCGCTGTTTGGCGCGACCGACGCCGCCGGCGTACCGGATGCGATCGCGACACAAATGGCCGAAGTGTTCTCCTCCGACATCGACTTCCATCTGGACATCCGCAAGGGCGACCGTTTCACCGTGGTCTACGAGACGCTCTACAGCAACGGCGAACCGGTGAAAACCGGCCGCGTGCTCGCCGCGGAATTCGTGAATCAAGGCAAAGCCTATCGCGCTTTATATTTCAAAGATCGCGAAGGCCACGAAGGATACTACACGCCGGATGGCAAGAACCTGCGCAAAGCTTTCCTGCGCTCACCGCTGGAATTCTCGCGTATCACGTCCGGTTTCAGCAGCGCCCGGCTGCATCCCGTATTGCAAACCTGGCGCGCCCATAAAGGCGTCGATTATGGCGCACCCACCGGCACGCGGATCCGCGCCACCGCCGATGCCACCGTCGCCGTCGCGGGCAGGCAGGGTGGCTATGGCAACGTGATCATTCTCCAGCATGGCGGCAGCAACAGCACCGTGTATGGCCATCTCTCTGCCTTTGCCAAAGGCGTGCGCCAAGGTTCACGCGTGAAGCAAGGTGATGTCATCGGCTATGTCGGCGCCACCGGTATGGCGACTGGCCCGCATCTGCATTATGAATTCCGCGTTGCGGGCATTCAGCGCAATCCGCTCACCGTTCCGATGCCGCAATCGTTCCCCATTGCCGCGCAGTTCAAAAACGATTTCCTCGCCTCTGCCCAGCCGCTCACCGCACAACTGGAAATGTTGCGCGGCCTGAATCTCGCCAGCGCAGATTAGTTTTTCCGTTGTTGAGTGCCTAGCTCTCAGTCCCAGCGCTATATCGGTATCATGTCCGGCACCAGCCTGGATGGCGTGGACGCCGTGCTCGCCGATTTCAGCGCTGAGCCGCCCCAACTCATTGCCAGCCAGCATATTGGCTTCGACACCGCACTGCGCGCGGAACTCCTCGCGTTAAATCAGCCCGGTAATAATGAATTGGAGCGCGCCGCCCTCGCCGCTATTCATTTAACGCGACACTACGCGATGGCCGTACAAGCACTCCTCACTCAACAGAAAATCAGTGCACAGCAAGTTGCCGCCATCGGCTGCCACGGCCAAACCGTGCGCCATCGCCCCGAATTGGGATACACCCTGCAACTCAATAACCCTGCCTTGCTGGCCGAGCTCACCGGCATCAGCGTCGTCGCCGATTTCCGCAGCCGTGATATCGCGGCGGGTGGCCAAGGCGCGCCACTGGTGCCGGCGTTTCATGCAGCGGCGTTCAGCCATCCGAAAAAACATCGTGTGATCGTCAACATCGGCGGCATCGCCAATCTCACCGATTTACCCGTCAGCGGCAAGATCACCGGTTTCGATTGCGGCCCCGGCAATATGCTGCTGGACGCGTGGTGCGCCGCGCAGACCGGACACGCCTTTGATGACAACGGTGCCTGGGCCGCAAGCGGCAAAGTGATTCCGGAACTGCTGACCCCGCTGCTACAAGCGCCGTATTTCCAACAGCATCCGCCTAAAAGTACTGGTCGCGATTTGTTCAATAGCGCTTGGTTGCAGCCATTTTTGCGCGCGGAATACGCGCCGCAAGACGTGCAAGCCACGCTCATGCAGCTCACGGTTCAATCAATTTCACAGGCGATCAAGGATTACTGCGCAGGTGCGCAAGCAGTATTTGTGTGCGGCGGTGGCGCGCGCAATGGCGCGCTCATGAATGCGTTGCGCCAAGCGTTTGCAGTAAATGGGGTGCCGGTCGCGCCCACTGATTCTCTCGGCGTAGCGGCAGAACAAGTGGAAGCGCTCGCCTTCGCTTGGCTCGCGCGGCAAACCTTGCAGGGGAAAGCGGGCAATCTGCCCGCGGCAACCGGGGCTAAACACGCCTGCGTGCTGGGCGCGATTTATCCTGGAACCGGTGCTTGAACTAATACCATAGCTGTATAAACGCAAAATCCGCTAGCCACTATTTGGCGCGTTGCACGCAATTCCGCCCACAACGCTTGGCTGCATACAGCGCATCATCCGCCGCTTTGATTAACGCATCACTGGTTTGAAAATTCGGGAAATCAGCAATGCCTGCGCTGGCACTGGTGCAGAAATAGGTATCACGATGCGGATGGCGAATCTGTGCGAAGTCTTGACGAATGCTGTCGATGATAGTGAAAGCCTGCTCCAGGCTGGTGTTGGGCAGGCCGATGAGAAACTCTTCACCGCCGTAGCGGCAGAGAATGTCTTGTTTGCGCAAGCGTTGCTTGAGTAGCCACGACAGGCTGCGAATAATTTGATCGCCGACAGGGTGCCCATAGTTGTCGTTGACCTGTTTGAAATGATCGATATCCAACATCGCTACCGACAAGTTTCCGCCCGCGTGTGCGACGTTGGAGAGCATGGCATCCAGCGTGTCTTTGCCACTGGTGTGATTAAGCAAACCGGTGAGGCTGTCGTGGTACATGGAACGACGCAGCGCCCGGTAACGCTCGATTTTGCTTTTAACGATGGCGTTGAGAAAAACCGGGTTAAACGGTTTAGTAAGGAAATGATCGCCGCCCAAGCGCATGGCGTCGACTTGCAGTGCGACATTGGTTTCGCCGGAAAGATACACAATGGGAATACTCAAGAATTCGTCATGCTGGCGAATAATGCGTGCGGCCTCAACCCCGGTGCAGTTGGGCATATACATGTCCATCAAAATCAAATCGGGGTTGAACTGCTTGAGCGCGCTCAGCACTTGGCGTGGGTCGTTGATGGCACGGGTAAGAATTTGGTTTTCCTCTAATGTGCGCTGAATAACGCGGCTCGCGGTCATCGAATCTTCCACAATCAGTACGCGGCAAGCTTCTTGCTCCTGCCGTTCGTTCAGTTCCAGAATTTGCGAGACGATGGTGTGCAAAGGCGTGCCTTCTAGCAAACACCCGTCGCAGCCGATCCGCAGCACTTGTTGCAACTGCTCAAAATCGGAGCGCACCGCGAGACAGAGCAATTGCCCAATCGCGAATTGTTGTCGCAGCGCTTTGATTCGCGTCTGCCATGCTGCTTCTGGCAGATTGCTGATGTCGAGCAGCAGTAGGGGCGCGCTGCCCACGCTATCCGGCAATGACTGTTCCCATGTCAAAAAATTCACCGACATGCCGAAATATTCGAGCTGACTCAGCAAGTCTTGCCATAATTCCTGGTCATGCCCGATTAACCAAATGTCGCCTACCCGCTTGGTATGGATCGGGGCATGCTGCGGTTCATGGCGCCGCTCGGCCATACCCTCGGATGCCGCAGCGTGGCTATCTACCATGCGCGTGAGTGCGAGTATGCGTTCGTTTAAATCATCTGCCGTGGCTTGGTTTAGCGGGTGGCTCACTTCTTCATTGAATAAGGCCAACGCGACTTGCTCTAGCTGGTGGCTAGCGTGATGCAAGGCGGTGACGCCCTTGTCGATGAGGAATTCGGTAAAACTATTAATCGACACCGCCAATTCAACGAAATTCTCAACGCTCGGCGCCGATTGATAGTGCTGCCAGGCGCTTAACAGCGCTTGGCTTTTTTTCGAGAGGTCGGCGGGAGAGCAAAGCATGATGGGTTGAGGTTAGTTGCGTCTATAAACAGTGGCCAGTTTATATTTACGGCATTTAGCGCGATTTATTTAGCGCCGCCAACCATGCACCACGCTTCATAGGCGACGAGCGCTACCGCCTTGGCGAGACTCAGGCTGCGTGATGGCCCCGAAGACTGGTTAGCCGCGCCGCTCCAGCGGCACATATTCCCGATCGACTTCGCCCGTATATACCTGGGTGGGGCGGAAGATACGATTTTGGCCCAACTGCTCTTTCCAATGCGCCAGCCATCCCGCCACGCGCGACATGGCGAACAGGGAAGGGAACTGATCGGGGGCAATGCCCATTTCCCGATACAGCACGCCGGAATAGAAATCCACGTTGGGGTAAATGCCCTTGGCGCCGAGCCGATCGGTGGCGGCCTTTTCCACGGCTTGGGCGATTTCGAACAGGGGGCCGACTTTGCCCTCTTTGTAATCCGCGAACTTGCGCATCAAGTGCTCCAAAATCACCGCACGCGGATCTTTGACGTTGTATTCCCGATGACCGAAGCCCCAGATTTTTTTCTTAGCCTTGAGTTGCGCATCGATATAGGCCGCGGCCTTCTCGGGCGTGCCAATTTCTTCCAGCATATGAACGACTGCTTGGTTGGCGCCACCATGTAGCGGGCCGGATAAAGTCGCGATACCAGAAGCAATGACGCTGTAAGGACTCGCCAAAGTAGAGCCCGCCACCAATACGGCAAAAGTGGAAGCGTTGATCGTATGCTCAGCGTGCAGGATCAGACAAATATCCATAATGCGCGCGATGTAGCGATCCGGTTCCTTACCCGTCAGCATCCATAAAAAATTTTCAGCGTGGGTTAAATCGGTACGCGGCTCGATGGGGTCGTAACCGTTACGGATATGCTCCCACATCGTCACCATGGTCGCCATGTGCGCAATGATGGTGACAGAGGTGTTATGGACAAAGTTCACGTCATTGCAATGATCGCCGCCGGTCAAACATTCCGCGCCGGAATGATCCATCCCAAGACATGCCATCATCGATTGCAGCATATCCATGGGGTGGCCAGCAGGCGGCAGTTGGCGCATCAATTCGCGGATACGGAATTTCACCTGGCGGTTAGCGCGCATGTCTTGGTCGAATGCTTTGAGCTTGGCGCGTGTCGGTAAATCTCCGTCCAGCAACAACAGCGCGGTTTCTTCAAACGTGCTGCGCTCGGCCAGCATCTCGATCGGATAGCCGCGATAGGACAAGATGCCCTTCTCGCCATCGATGAAAGAGATGTTGGATTTAGTTGCTGGTACGCCTTCCAGGCCGGGTACGTATTCGTTCATGGTTTATCCCCGTACAAAAACCCCGTACAAAAACAAAGGAGGCGCAGAACGCCTCCTCTGGGTAAAGCTATTTCTCTAAAGCGCGTTAAGCGGAGAAAGAGGAACCGCAACCACAGGTGGAGGTAGCGTTCGGGTTCTTGATGACGAACTGTGCGCCATTTAAGCCCTCTTGATAATCGATTTCCGCGCCGGCCAAATAGGTAAAGCTCATCGGATCAATCAAGAGTTTGACGCCCGCCTTTTCAATCACCGTGTCATCTTCGGCCTGCTGCTCGTCAAAAGTAAAACCGTATTGGAACCCGGAACAGCCGCCGCCGGACACAAAAACGCGCAGTTTGAGATCGCTGCTGCCTTCTTCCTCGATCAACTGCTTTACTTTCGCCGCGGCATTGTCGGTAAACAGCAAGGGTGCGGGCATTTCAGTCGGTGCATTCATGAGTCTCTCCTAAGTTCAGTATGGTTCATTATCCAATGCTTATGCAGATTGGTCAACGATGGCGCCGTGCGCAAACCCTTCTTCTGAAAGGGTTCCTTCCACATGCACCAGCTTGCCTTCGACGATCGCGCCCATATGCATTTCCAGGGTTTTGTAGAAGACATCACCGGAGACATGGCACTTGGATTGGAGTTCAACATATTCGGTCGCGTGCACCGGGCCTACCGCCGTGCCGTTGATTACGACATGCGACACACGAATCTTGCCTTCGATTTTAGCGTTCTCTGACAGCACCAAGGTACAGGGCTGATCGCCTTGCGCGGTGACATTGCCTTTCACATGGCCATCCACGCGCAGACCGCCGCTGAACGAGATATCGCCCACCACTTTAGTGTCGGCGCCAATCAGGGTATCGATACGGTTTTGCGGTTTACTCGGTTTGTTGGAGAAAAACATGGCTTATTCCTTGCTCAGCTTACAGGTTGATGGTTTTAGTCCATTTCGGCTGGGTGCTGCCTGCTTCGAATACCCGGATCTGGATACTTTTCGGCGACAAACCAGCCGGCAGTTGAAAAGCGCCTTCCAACCGCTGGTAATACTTGAAACTGACATTGATTGCTTGGGGCTTGCCCGGCGCCGCCTCGGGGAGTGCGTAGGCTACTCTCTTACCCGCTTGGTCACCAGTTACCAGAAACTGAACGCTGCCGACGAATTCCTGCTCGCGTTTGCCGGATTTCAATAGTAGCAGTCGGTAGCGATATTCGCCAGCCAGTACCGGATTACGTTCCACCTTGAAGTGATAGATCGACACCGGCCCCGGCCCTTGATCCGGGGACAGTAGGTTACGGAAGAAAGCGTTATCTTCGCGCAATATAGCGCTCTCTTCCTGAAAAGTTTGCAGCGATTTAGCGAGGTCTTTCTGTGTGGTCTGCTCGATTTCAATCTGCTGCGAGATGCGCATTTTCTCGGCTTTGAGTTCAGCGTTTTCCTGCGTTAACTGGGAGACGCGTGCAGTCAGTTGGGCCAATTGCTCTTGGGCTTGGCTTTTTTCGAACCCGGCCAGGCGTAAACCCGTCTCAAACACCCATTGCCCCAGCATTAAACCCGCCGCCACCAAAACGCCAATCGCAATCATGCGCAACGGCCATGGAATGTGAGTGCGCACCAACAGGCGTGGCGCGTTGATCCCAAATTTGGATTTAATGGTGCGGACGAGCTTAGATGCCACGCCGACCCCCTGAGCGCATTAGGGAAGCACTGGAATTTGGTCGAGGCCCAGCGTCTCCGGCAGCCCAAACAGAATATTCATATTCTGCACCGCCTGACCCGATGCGCCTTTGACCAAATTATCGATCACCGACAATACGACCACGGTATCACCGCCCTGCGGCCGGTGCACCGCGATACGACACATATTGGAAGCGCGTACCGAGCGCGTCTCCGGCAGCGAGCCGGGCGCCATCACATCGACGAAGGCTTCATCGCGATAGCGCTGCTCGAACAACGCTTGCAGGTCCACATCCGCCGTCAGGCGCGCATACAAGGTGGCCTCGATGCCGCGAATCATCGGGGTGAGATGCGGTACGAAGGTCAGCCCCACCTCGCTCCCAGCGGCGCGGGATAGCCCTTGGCGAATCTCCGGCAAATGCCGATGTCCCGCCACGCCATAGGCCTTGAAGTTATCCGCCGCCTCGGCGAGCAGGGCATGCACTTCAGCTTTACGCCCCGCACCGGATACACCGGATTTTGCATCGGCAATTAAATATGCGCGATCGACTACCCCTGCTTCGATCAAAGGTAGGAAACCCAATTGCACGGCAGTGGGATAACAGCCTGGATTCGCGATTAAACGCGCGTCTTTGATTTTTTCGCGGTTGATTTCCGGCAGGCCATATACGGCTTCGGCCACCAACTCGGGGCAAGCATGCGACATGCC
Organism: Burkholderiales bacterium; assembly: GCA_030681095.1. Lineage (GTDB taxonomy): Bacteria > Pseudomonadota > Gammaproteobacteria > Burkholderiales > Thiobacteraceae > RBG-16-58-11. Next base: position 556 of record JAUXTZ010000129.1, on the reverse strand, counting down.
ATACCACTTCTCCCAGGTAGGCACATCCGTGATACGAAAATCTGCGGCAAGATCAATCACCCGCACCCCCGCTTCGAGCAGTTCGCGCGCTTGCGTCATGGCAATGCCATTGGGCGTGGCGAAAAACACCACATCACACTGCTTGAGGGGCGCGGTGGCCGGATCTTCAAACGCAAGCTTCACCCGCCCGCGCAAATTGGGGAACATGTCTGAAACCTGCATGCCCGCTTCTTTGCGCGAAGTAATCGTGGTCAACACGGCCTGCGGATGCTGCGCCAAAATACGCAGCAATTCCACGCCGGTGTAGCCCGTGCCGCCGACAATGCCAACCTTGATCATGGGTGCAATTCCTCTCTCGCAAGAACCGTCGATGATAAATCAGTCACTAGACCCGCGCCAACAAAAAAGCCGCCTTGCGGCGGCTTTCTGTATCAAGCGTAATGTGCTTAACGCTTGGAGAACTGCTTACGCCGGCGCGCTTTGTGGAAGCCGACTTTTTTACGTTCAACTTCGCGTGCATCGCGGGTAACAAAACCAGCCTGTTTGAGCGCGGGTT
>JAUXTZ010000128.1 GCA_030681095.1 Burkholderiales bacterium | reverse complement strand
ATCAATACCACGGGATCAGGCTGTTTTGACTGTGCTGATCCAATGACGAAAAACAATACAAAAAAGGGAAGTATGCGCATTTTAAGGGCGGTCTTGAGCCGCGTTATCAACTGACGCCTACAGCTAGGCCGTGCCGGCGTTGCTGTCGGTCGGGTTGTGAAAATAGTCGCTCTCTTGCGCAAATTCGCGCAGCTCATCGTTGAGCAATTTCATGCGCTGCTCGGCGGTGGACACTTCTGCGCACGATTCGCAAAACGCATCGCCGCAGGGCTGATGCGTGAACAGCCAGAACTGGATCGCACCCGCCAACAAGCCTGAAGCGACATCCCAAGCATCAGCCTCTTTATCCTGATCCATGAGCTCATTGCCGAGTTCGACCACCGCCATCGCGGCTTGATCGAAGGGCGATGTTTCGTTTTCGGGAAAATCCATGGGAATGCCTGCGGTAGTGGAACAGGAAACGATAGCGCTACTTAAGCCCGAGAGGGCTCGAAGGTCGCATCTAAATTGAGATCGTCGCAATAGTCGAAAAACTCGCCACGCAGCGTTGGGATATGGGTGCTGGCCGGCACGCCGACTTCCATCTGCACCGAAAACATTTGCGTGCCGGTATGCGGCGCAGGGTAGGTGTCGGTCGCTAGTTCTTCGATATTGATGCCATAACGCGCGAAAAATTTGGACAGACTGTGCACGATGCCGGGATGATCCAAGGCCACTACTTCCACATGATAGGGCAGCACCGGCTGGGTCAATTCGCGCGCTCGCGTGCGTTTGGCGACAATACTCAAACCCAGCTGAATGCCGAGTGGTTCGAGTTGGCTCTCCAGTTTCGACAAGGCATTCCACGGCCCACCCACCAGCACCAGGATGGCGAATTGCCCACCCAGCACCGACATGCGGCTTTGCTCGAGATTGCAGCCGGACTCGACGATCTTGCTGGAGAAGCGCTCAACGAGGCCCACTTGGTCCTCGCCGGCGGCGGTGATGACTAAATAATCGTTGCTTGCTTGCATGCGTACTTCCTAAAATGAAACTCGCGAATCGAGCCTAAATCCCTCTCGCCCGCTTGCGGGAGAGAGCTAGGAGAGAGGGTAACGGGCATGGCGAGTTTCATTTTTGAAGTGGCCCGCGCCATGACCGTTAAATCAGCCCCATTATACCTGGGGATGCGCCCGCTCCAGTTTGGAATGCAGCTTGTTCAACGCGTGCAAATAGGCCTTGGCCGAGGCCACCACGATATCGGTATCCGCGCCTTGGCCATTCACAATGCGCCCGCCGCGCGACAGGCGCACGGTCACTTCGCCTTGAGAATCGGTGCCGCTGGTGATGTTATTCACTGAATACAGCAACAAATCCGCCCCGCTGTTGACGATGGCTTCGATCGCCTTGAATGAGGCATCCACCGGCCCGCCCCCTTCAGCCTGTGCCTGCTTCTCCGCACCCTGTTCCGCTAACACAATGCTCGCATGCGGTATCTCGCCCGTCTCGGAACAAACTTTCAGCGACACCAACTTGTAGGTTTCGTGCTCCAATGCTTGCGCTTCGTCACTCACCAAAGCTTGCAAATCTTCGTCGAAAATTTCGTGTTTCTTGTCGGCCAGTTCTTTGAAGCGTGCAAACGCCGCATTGATGGCCTCTTCCGATTCGAGCTCGATGCCGATTTCCTGCAAGCGCGTACGAAACGCATTGCGGCCGGAATGCTTGCCCAACACCATCTTGTTGGCACTCCAGCCCACATCTTCCGCGCGCATGATTTCGTAAGTTTGGCGGTGCTTCAACACGCCGTCTTGATGGATACCCGATTCATGCGCGAAGGCGTTCGCACCCACAATCGCCTTGTTCGGCTGCACCGGGAAGCCGGTGACACTCGATACCAGGCGCGATGCAGCGACAATTTGCGTGGTGTCGATGCGCGTATCGCAGGAGAAAAAATCCTGGCGCGTACGTACCGTCATTACGATCTCTTCCAGCGCGGCATTGCCCGCGCGTTCGCCCAAGCCGTTAATAGTGCACTCGACTTGGCGCGCGCCATTCATTACAGCGGCCAAGGAATTCGCCACCGCCAGCCCCAAATCGTTGTGGCAATGCACCGAGAACACAGCCTTGTCCGCATTCGGTACGCGTTGACGCAAATTGCGAATCAGCTCGCCGAATTGCTGCGGCATGTTATAGCCCACGGTATCGGGGATATTCACCGTGGTGGCGCCAGCGGCGATCACCGCTTCCAATACGCGGCACAGAAAATCCAACTCGGAGCGACCTGCATCTTCGGGCGAGAATTCAACGTTATCGGTCCACTTGCGCGCCCACTGCACCGCCTTCACTGCTTGCTCGACCACTTGATCCGGCGTCATGCGCAGCTTCTTTTCCATGTGGATCGGGCTGGTCGCGATGAATGTATGGATGCGCCCGGAAGCCGCGCCCTTGATTGCCTCGCCGGCGCGATCGATATCGCGTTCCAGCGCGCGCGCCAGGCCACATACGGTGCTGTCTTTAATCACGTCCGCCACGGCTTTGACCGACTCGAAATCGCCGTTGGAGGCGGCCGGGAAGCCGGCTTCGATCACATCGACTTTCATGCGCTCCAGCTGTTTGGCGATACGCACTTTTTCTTCGCGGGTCATGGATGCGCCGGGGCTTTGCTCGCCGTCGCGCAAGGTGGTGTCAAAAATAATCAAATGGTTTGTCATGAGAGGCTCCATACAGCTCGCGCCGCCCAGTATTCCAATGAGGCGCGACGCAAAAATATCAATTAAACCGGCAGTTTAGCCGATTCACCGAAAACAACAAATTGTGGGGGGTTTTTAGCGCGCGACGCGCAGCAGCAGGCTGGCCAACAGGACATTGGCCAGATAGGACACGAACTGATTGCGGGTAAAGGCGAACATGGGAGGAAATATATCGGCTTTTTTAAAGCCGCGCAAGAAATGCTTATTGCGACTCGGCTTTCGCGCCGCGATTTTTAGCGAAGCGAATCACCGTCATGACATAGCCGGACAAGGCATACGCGACGAAGAACAAGAACAACACCACCGGCGGCTTATAGGTGAGCAAGGCAAAGCCGAGGATGATCAAGAGCAAGGCGACGAAAGGAATGCTCTTGCGCATATTCACTTCCTTGAAGCTGTAATACGGGATATTGCTCACCATGGACAGGCCCGCGAACAGGGTGACGCACCAGGCCAGCCATGTGACATCCGTCCCCTTATATTCAAATTCAACACACACCCATACCAGCCCGGCCACCACCGCCGCCGCCGAGGGGCTGGGCAGCCCTTGGAACCAGCGCTTATCCGCCACATCGAGTTGGGTATTGAAGCGCGCAAGGCGCAGCGCAGCACTGGCGCAAAAAATGAAGGCAGCAATCCATCCTAGCTTGCCCATGCCCTGCAAGGCCCAAACATAGACCACGAGCGCCGGGGCGACGCCGAAAGAAACCATATCCGAGAGGCTGTCGTACTCCGCGCCGAATGGGCTTTGGGTGTGTGTCATGCGCGCCACGCGGCCGTCGATACCATCCAGCACCATGGCCACGAAAATCGCCACCGCCGAATGTTCGAATTGACCATTCATCGCCTGCACAATGGCGTAAAAACCGGCGAACAAGGCAGAGGTGGTGAACAAGTTGGGCAACAGATAAATGCCCTTCTTGCGCAGATTGGGGTCGATCAGAGGTTTATGGGGTCGCTGCATAGAGGCCGATTTAATCACACATCATCGTGACTTGGCCAGGTGCGGCTAAGCCAACTCGGCGAGCACCGTCTGGCCCGCATAGATTTTATCGCCGATGGCGACACGCGGTTTCGACTCGGGCGGCAAATACACATCGAGGCGCGAGCCAAACCGAATAAAGCCGTAACGCTGACCAACATGCAGGTGCTCGCCGGCTTGGGTATAACACAGGATGCGCCGCGCGATCAGGCCGGCGACTTGCACCACGGTCATGGGTGCGCCGTTATCCATCTTCACCAGCACGGCGTTGCGCTCATTCTCCAACGAGGCCTTGGGCAGCGCTGCGTTCACGAACGCACCGGGAAAGTAGCGCACCTCTTCCACCGTGCCCGCGACCGGGCTGCGTTGGGAGTGCGCGTTAAAAACATTCATGAAGACGCTGATTTTGAGTGCGGGAATATTGCGATAGGGATCTATTGTCTGCTCCACCACTACGACGCGGCCATCGGCGGGAGAGATTACTGCATGGGCGTCGCTGCTCTCCGGCGTACGCGGCGGATCCCGGAAAAATTGCAGCGAGAATACAAAAAATAGCCAGACCGGAAAGGCCACCCATTTCCCGACAAAAAAATGCAGCGCAAGCGCCAACAGCAAGGCGCCGACCAAAAACGGCCAGCCCTCGCGGGCAATAATAGGATGGGGATAATTTTTCATAAGGCGTCGGGCGTCGGGCATCAGGCGTCAAATTCGGGCGCGGGAGGGGTACTCCCTACGCCTGACCCCTGACGCCTGTCGCCTTAGTTTTTAGAACTGTCGACCAGCTTGTTCTTGCTGATCCACGGCATCATGCTACGCAGCTTCGCACCCACGATCTCGATCGGGTGTTCGGCATTGAGGCGGCGGCGCGCATTCATCTCGGGATAGTTCATGCGGCCTTCGACCACAAAATTCTTCGCGTAAGTGCCGTTCTGAATCTCGACCAGCGCTTGTTTCATCGCGGCGCGTGATTCCGCGTTGATGACTTTGGGGCCAGTCACGTATTCGCCGTATTCCGCATTATTGGAGATGGAGTAATTCATGTTGGCGATGCCGCCTTCGTACATCAGATCAACAATCAGTTTCAGCTCGTGCAAGCACTCGAAATAAGCCA
>JAUXTZ010000127.1 GCA_030681095.1 Burkholderiales bacterium | reverse complement strand
ACAGTATACGCGAGATCAATAGTTGAGTAAAGAACTCGGGTACTACGTTTTATCGCCTCCACAATGCCCACCGTATCCAGCCCGCAACTCGCCAAAAGCAGCGTGGGATCGCCATGCTCCACGAAGCGGTCGGGTAGGCCCAACAGCACCAGTCGTTTTTCTATCCCCCGCGTGGCCAAACAATCGGCCACGGCGCTGCCGGCACCACCCAGGATGACGTTCTCTTCCACCGTCACCAACACGTCGTGGCTTTGCGCCAGTTGTTTGATCAGCGCCTCGTCCAGTGGCTTTACGAAGCGCATATCGGCCACGGTCGCGTTCAACTCCTCTGCCGCCTGTAAAGCCGGATGCACCATGCTGCCGAAGGCCAACAACGCGATTTTCTCACCGGTGCGGCGCACCACGCCTTTGCCGATCGGCAGCGCTTGCATCTCCGCTTCGATCTGCGCGCCCACGCCGCTGCCGCGCGGATAGCGCACCGCGGACGGCGCATCGAGCGTAAACGCGGTATAGAGCATTTGCCGGCATTCGTTCTCGTCGGATGGCGCCATCACGGTCATATTGGGAATGCAGCGCAGATAAGACAAATCAAACGCGCCCGCATGCGTCGGCCCGTCCGCGCCCACCAGCCCAGCGCGATCGATGGCGAACACCACCGGCAAGTTTTGTATGGCCACGTCGTGAATCAATTGGTCGTAAGCGCGCTGCAAGAAAGTGGAATAAATCGCCACCACCGGCTTGAAACCCTCGCACGCCAAACCAGCGGCGAAGGTAAGTGCATGCTGCTCGGCGATGCCCACATCAAAATAACGATCGGCGTGTTCCTCGGAAAAACGCACCATGCCCGAGCCTTCGCGCATCGCAGGGGTTATGCCGACCAGACGCCAATCCGCCACCGCCATATCGCACAGCCAGTCGCCGAAGACCTGCGTATAGGTCGGCTTGGCACTCGCTTTGCTCGCCACGCCGTCGGCCGGATCAAATTTTGCCACCCCGTGATACAAGCACGGGTCGTCTTCCGCCAACTTATAGCCTTGGCCTTTTTTGGTGACGATGTGAAGGAACTGCGGGCCTTCGAGTTTTCTGATATTGGATAAGGTATCGATCAAGGAATCCAGATCGTGGCCGTCGATCGGCCCCAAATAATTGAAGCCAAATTCCTCGAACAAAGTGCTGGGCACCACCATGCCCTTCATGTGCTCTTCCGCGCGTTTGGCCAATTCCTTGATCGGCGGAATCGCTTCCAACACCTTGCCGCCGCGCTTGCGCACCGTATTATAAAAACGCCCCGAGAGCAGCTTGGCCAGATAGTGATTGAGCGCACCCACATTGGGGGAGATCGACATTTCGTTGTCGTTCAAAATCACCAGCAGGTTGGCATCCATCGCGCCCGCATTGTTCAAGGCCTCGAATGCCATGCCGCCGGTGAGCGCACCATCGCCGATCACCGCCACCACGCGCCGATCCACGCCTTGGCGTTTGGCCGCCACCGCCATGCCCAGCGCGGCGCTGATTGAGGTGCTGGAATGCCCGGTGCCGAAAGTGTCATACGGGCTCTCCTCGCGCTTGGGGAAACCAGCAAGGCCGCCCAACATGCGCAGACGGCTCATGCCCTCGCGTCGGCCGGTGAGAATTTTATGCGCGTAGGTTTGATGCCCCACATCCCACACCAGGCGATCTTCCGGCGTATTGAACACATAGTGCAGCGCAAGCGTGAGTTCTACCGTGCCCAGATTGGAGGAAAGATGCCCGCCGGTTTTGGCCACGCTCTCCACCAAAAACGTACGCAATTCCGCAGCGAGTTGCGGCAATTGCTTACGTTCTAATTGCCGCAATTGATGGGGGTCGTTGATGGTATCGAGCAGGGAATAAGGCATCGGGTCGTATTTCTTAGAATGGGCGCAGCACAATAAAATCGGCCAACTCGCGCAGCCGCTGTGCGGTCTGACCAAAGCCTACGAGCGCATCAAGCGCATCTTGGCGCAGCGACTCGGCCAGGGTTTTGGCCTGCGTCGTACCGAGCAGGCTGACGTAGGTCGGTTTATTCTGCTGCGCGTCTTTGCCCGCAGTCTTGCCCAAGGTGGCGGTGCTGGCTTCGGCATCCAGCACATCATCCACCACTTGGAATGCGAGGCCGATGCATTTCGCGAAATGATCCAGTTGAGCCATCTCTTTTTCCGTTAACTGCCCGCATAAGGCGCCGAGCATGACCGAGGAGCGGATCAACGCGCCCGTCTTGTGGATATGCATGAATTCTAATTCCGGCAGGGTGAGCGACTGGCCCACCGAAGCCAAGTCGATCGCCTGCCCGCCCGCCATGCCGCGCGAGCCGGCGGCGACCGCGAGCAGTGTCACCATCTCCAATTGCTGCTGCGGGTCAATCGCCAGCGGATATTGCGCGAGCAATTGAAACGCCAAGCTTTGCAAACTGTCGCCGACCAAGAGCGCGGTCGCTTGGTCGAATTCGATATGCACCGTAGGCCGGCCGCGCCGCAGCACATCATCGTCCATGCACGGCAGATCGTCATGCACCAAGGAATAGGCGTGGATCAATTCCACGGCGCTGGCCACGATTTCCAGCCGGTCTTCGTGCGCCGCAGCAACTTCGCCCGCGGCAAACGCGAGCAGCGGCCGCACCCGCTTGCCGCCGCCCAATACCGCGTAGCGCATCGCTTGGTGCAAGCGCCGCGGCGCAATGTCGGCAGAGGGCAAGGTGCGCGCCAAAACCGTCTCCATGCGGCTTTGCAGCACAAGGGTCCAGTTTTGGAAATCCAGCCCTGGGAATTTAGTTACCGCTATCACCGGGGAAGTTTTCGAGTTGATTCGCTTCGGTCAAGACGCGCACTTGGCTTTCTGCGTCCTGGATTTTTTGCTGACAAAACTTGAGTAGTTCGGTGCCGCGCTTATACGCCGCCAAGGAATCTTCCAAAGGCAACTGCCCGGCTTCCATATTGGCGACGATCTTTTCCAACTCAGCCAGCGCGTCTTCGAATGTCGGCGCCTTCGGTGCTTTGCTCATGCCGTCACTCCGCGTGAAAACGCTTAAA
>JAUXTZ010000267.1 GCA_030681095.1 Burkholderiales bacterium | reverse complement strand
CGCGAATTGCTCGCGCGGCTGCAAATCCCCTTTGAAGTGATCTCGCCCGATGTGGACGAGACACCCCTTCCCAATGAAGCCCCACAAGACACCGCACTGCGCCTGGCACAACTCAAAGCGCGCGCCGTGGCGGAGAAATTTTCTGATGCACTCATCATCGGCTCCGATCAAGTCGCGCTGCTCAATGGGCGACAACTCGGAAAGCCGCATACCTTCGAGAATGCCAAGCGACAACTGCTCGCCGCCAGTGGCCAGGCCGTGGTGTTTCATACCGCGCTGTGTTTGCTCAATAGCCATAGCGGCAATATGCAAGCATGCGTGGTGCCGATCAGCGTTAAATTCCGAGTGCTCAGCCTAGATCAAATCGAGCGCTATCTGGAAAAGGAACAACCCTACAATTGCGCCGGCAGTGCAAAATCAGAAGGGCTGGGCATTGCGCTGATCGAGCGCTTCGAAGGCGAAGATCCTAATGCACTAGTTGGCTTGCCGCTGATCGCCTTGGTGGGCATGCTGAATAAGGAAGGCGTGGCTGTCCCATAGTGAGTCCCGGCACGTTGTATCTCATCCCCTCCCCCTTGGGCGAAACTGCGCTCGACGCGATTCTGCCAGCGCAAGTTCGAGCCATTGCCGCGAGGCTGGATACCTTTGTTGTCGAGCACCCCAAGACCGCGCGCGCTTTTCTGAAACAGATAGTCACGCACACGCCCTTGCAACAATTAAACCTGCTGGTGCTGGATGAGCACACGCCCGAAACCGAATTGACAACGCTGCTTGCCCCGCTGCTGGCGGGAAAAGATGTCGGACTCATTTCGGAAGCAGGTTGCCCCGCCGTGGCGGACCCCGGCGCGAATCTGGTGCGGCTCGCGCATCAGAAAAAAATCCGCGTCGTGCCGCTGGCCGGGCCCTCTTCAATTTTGCTGTCGCTCATGGCGAGTGGCCTATCCGGTCAGCACTTTGCCTTTCACGGTTATTTGCCGGTGGACAAGGCCGAGCGCAAAAACAAGCTCCAGGAAATAGAACAAGCTTCTGCTAGCCGCAATGAGACTGAAATCTTTATTGAAACGCCCTATCGCAACCGGCAGATGTTGGAAACGATTGTGGAAGCCTGTGGCGCTGCCACCGCGTTATGCGTCGCTGTTGATGTGACGCTGACAACGGAATGGATTCAAACGAAAACGGTAGCGGAATGGAAGAAGCAATTGCCGGAAATCGATAAGCGGCCAGCCGTGTTTTTGCTGCTTGCACCCGCTTCGAAAAAAGTTAAAGCTCGCTAAACGCCGCAATCCGATCTAAGCGCAGCGTTTCTTCCACATCTGACACAACTCGAAATTTCAGCCATTCGGCGCCGTCTTGCGTGAACACATCCAGCGCCAGGCCAGTCAATTCACGGCCATCTTCGAGTTTTAAATGCAGCGGGGTGCGGCGCAGCACAGCGAACTCAAGCCGCTCGTGCTGCATGCAAGCGATGGGCTGGTAGTCCACGCGGGCTAGCGCAGTTGCGTGCTGAGGCCGGGCAGCACCGCTTCTGCCGCTGCCGTGCCAAAGCGTTTGGCAAAGCGATCGGCCAGACTTTGGCGCGGAGTATAGTCAACGATGTCTTCGGCCTTAACCACTTCTCGCGCCACATACTCCACGCTACCGATCGCATCGGCCATGCCAAGCGCAATACTGCGTTCGCCGGTCCAAATCAAACCGCTGAACATGCCCTCGGTTTCTTTCAAGCGTGCGCCGCGGCCTTTTTTTACCGTCTGGATGAATTGCTGGTGAATTTCGCTGAGCATGCTTTGCGCATGTTCCTTTTGGCGTGGATCGACTGGGGAAAACGGATCGAGGAAGCCTTTATTATCCCCCGCCGTCATCAAGCGCCGCTCGACGCCCAGTTTGTCCATCGTGCCGGTAAAGCCGAAGCCATCCATCAGCACGCCGATGGAGCCGACCAGCGAAGCTTTATCGACGTAGATTTTGTCTGCCGCGACTGCGACGTAATAGCCGCCTGATGCACAGATATCCTCCACCACGGCATAGAGCGGAATAGTTGGATGCTTGGTGCGCAGGCGTTTGATTTCGTCGTTAATCTGCCCTGCTTGCACCGGGCTACCGCCGGGGCTATTGATGCGCAGGATGACGCCTTTGGCATGCTTGTTTTTGAACGCGGCTTGCAGGCCCTCGATCATGCGTTCGGCGCTAGCTTGATTGCCGGGTGCGATCACGCCCTCCAAATCCACGAGTGCGGTATGTGTTTTCGCACTGGGCAAATCGGCGCCGTTCATCAATCCCATCACCATAATCAAAATGAAGGACAAATAAACAAAGCCGATGATTTTGAAAAAGATGCCCCATTTGCGCGCTCGGCGCTGCTCGGTGACCGCAGCCAAAGCGACCTTTTCCAAGGTTTGACGTTCCCAATTATCCGATTCAGCCATGCGATTTTTTTCCTTCAATAAAATAGACGTTGCCGTCGCGTTCTTGCACTTCTAGTTTGGTCAGCCTGCGTCCAACACAGGGTCCGGCTAAGCACAGTCCTGATTCCGGCGCATACATTGCGCCATGGGTTGAGCAAACAAAGTATAGCCCCGAATCATCGAAAAAATCGCCTGGGTTGAAGTCGAGTTCCACCGGCACATGGGCGCATTGATTGAGATAAGCTAACGCACGACCGTTGTAGCGTGTCACAAAAGCGGGCGTGGTTTCCCCTGCCCATTGCACCTCGAAACGTATCCCTTGGCCGCCCTCTTGCAGCGCGTCGGAGGCGCAAATCACGCGTTGGCCAGCAGCCATGTTTCCATCTCTTGGATATTGCCGACACATTCGAGTGGTGCATGGGCGAGCAAATCCGCGCGCGCATGCGCCCCATAGCTCACCGCAAGCGAGGCGACCCCCGCATTTTTTGCCATCAATAAATCATGGCTGGTATCGCCGATCATCAAGGTGCGGTCGCGCGCCATGCCGAGTTCGTCCATGAGTTGTTTCAGCATTTCCGGATGCGGTTTGGAGAAACATTCATCCGCACAACGCGTCGCATGAAAATAAGGGCGTAAGCCGGTGTGATCCAACACCCGGTCTAGACCACGTCGGCTCTTGCCCGTAGCGACGCCGAGCAAAAATCCTTCCGCATGCAAATCGCGCACGACACTGTCCGCGCCTGGGAAAAGCGGAATCGATTCATCCTTGGCCAGAAAATAATAACGATAGCGATCGATCAAGTGAGGGTATTCAGTCAGTGGCAATTGCGGCAACAAATGCGCAATTGCCTCATTCAACCCCAAGCCGATGATATGGCGCGCCGCGTCGTCAGTCGGTTCTGCTAAGCCGAGATCGCGGCAGGCGCCCTGGATCGAGCTCACGATGGTGGCGGTGGAATCCATCAGGGTTCCATCCCAGTCGAATACGATCAGGTCGAATTGTTTAGGCATTTTTAGCACTAAGTTTTTTCTAAACGCTGCACGAAACCCTCAAGCTCTTGCGGCAAAGGTGCTTGCACCTGGAGCTTTTCGCCTGTGAGCGGATGCAGGAATGTGACGGAAAATGCGTGCAAAAACATGCGTTTCAAGCCCTGCTTCGCGATTTGTTTATTCAGCGGAAAGTCTCCGTATTTGTCGTCACCGGCAATCGGATAGCCGAGGTGAGCCAAGTGCACACGTATTTGATGTGTGCGCCCAGTCTTGAGCTCGCATTCGAGCATGCTGTATTCAGCGAAGGATTTGCGTAAATAAAAGATGGTATGCGATGCTTTTCCATCTTCGGTGACCGACACGCGCCGTTCCCCGGATTCGGTCAGGTATTTATGCAGTTTTAACTTTACGGCCCTTTTTTGATCACGCCAGACGCCCTTGACCAAAGTTAAATAGCGTTTTTCCACCTCCCCATCGCGCAACATGTCGTGCAGTTTGGTCAGGGCCGAGCGCTTTTTAGCCAGAATCAGCACGCCGGACGTCTCCCGATCCAAGCGATGGGCGAGTTCCAGAAATTTGAGCTCGGGCCGCTCCAGCCGCAACTGCTCGATCACCCCGCGCGATATGCCGCTGCCGCCATGCACCGCCAGGCCAGAAGGCTTGTTGATTACGAGCAAAGCATCGTCTTCGTATAAGACGACCTTATCTAGCTGGGGGGTCACGGGATGGGGGGAAGCGCTCTCTGATGGCTTGGCCGCTACCCGGATCGGTGGGATACGGATTTTGTCCTGCATGGCCAAGCGGTAGGTGGCGTCGATACGCCCGCTATTAACCCGTACCTCACCACTGCGCAGGATGCGGTATATATGGCTTTTGGGGACGCCCTTGAGTTGGCGCATGAGAAAGTTGTCGATACGCTGCCCGGCAGCGTTTTCGTCAATCTCAAGCCAAGTCACGGCTTCTTTGCCTAAATCCTTCATTATGCTTATACTGCGCCTTCCAGTATTGGCTGCGAATGGCGTCGAAGGCGCGTTCGAGACCCTTACCGGACGACTCTAGTTCCGTTATGCGTGGTGCATTATCTGCACGTTTAGAGTGGCTCTTGGCACGGCTTGCTTGGCAAGCGTAAATATTCCAAAAAGCCCCGCGCCGATGTGGCTTAGTCGAACAAGTGGTTATCTCGCTCACCACTACCAAAAGCAGCGATAGTACTTGAATTACGCGCTCACAGCATATTGGATTAGAGCCTGGCGCTAAAAGCCGCCAGGACGAAGCACACGAGATGAGAACCCGAGCACGGCTGCAATCGGATCTAACCCATCCCCTCACCGCACCCCCGCTGATTTTTAAGCTCTTCGCGCCTGCTTCAACTCAGGACAAACCGAAAATTTAGGATGGCAAAGCAAGCCCTACCCAGTCGTACTTATTACTGACTCCGCCGTCGCGCGCCAGTTTAATGGCGCGGTTTGTCGCCCCGTGTTTTGAGCGCGGGAGACCCAAAAAATGAAACGTATGTTGTTTAACGCCACGCAGGCTGAAGAGTTGCGCGTGGCCATCGTCGACGGGCAAAAGCTTGTCGATCTCGATATCGAATCCTCCACCAAAGAGCAACGCAAGAGCAATATTTACAAGGGCATTATTACCCGCATCGAGCCCAGCCTCGAAGCCGCCTTTATTGATTATGGCGCTGAGCGTCACGGCTTCCTTCCCTTTAAAGAAATTGCCCGCGCCAATTTCAAGGCAGGCTCGGACGTGGGCCGCGTCAGCATCCAAGAGGCCATGCGCGAAGGCCAGGAGCTCATCGTCCAGGTGGAAAAAGACGAGCGCGGCAATAAAGGCGCGGCCTTAACCACCTTCATCAGTCTGGCTGGGCGTTATCTGGTGCTGATGCCGAACAATCCGCGCGGCGGCGGCGTTTCGCGCCGGGTGGAAGGCGAAGAGCGCGACGAATTGCGTGACACCATGGCCCAACTCGACGTGCCTCCGGGTATGAGCATCATTGCCCGCACTGCCGGCATCGGCCGCAACTTGGAAGAGTTGCAGTGGGATCTCAACTACCTATTACATCTCTGGGGAGCCATTGAGGGCGCTTCAACTTCGCAAAAAGGCTCCTTCCTGATTTATCAAGAAGGCAGCCTAGTGATCCGCGCTATCCGCGACTACTTCCAGCCTGATATTGGTGAGGTGTTGATCGACACCGAAGAGATTTACGATCAAGCGGTGCAGTTCATGAGCCATGTGATGCCGGGCAATGTAAACCGCATCAAGCTCTACAAAGATGACGTACCGCTGTTCTCGCGTTTCCAGATCGAGCATCAGATTGAATCTGCCTACTCGCGTGAAGTGACCCTGACCTCGGGTGGCGCCATCGTGATAGACCATACCGAAGCCTTGGTTTCCGTAGACGTTAACTCTGCACGCTCGACGCGCGGTTCGGATATCGAAGAAACCGCCTTCCGTACTAATCTCGAAGCCGCTGAGGAAATCGCACGCCAACTGCGTTTGCGCGATCTAGGCGGTTTGGTCGTGATCGATTTCATCGACATGGAAAGCAATCGTAATCAGCGCGAGGTCGAAAAAGTCTTGAGCGATGCGTTGCACTTGGATCGTGCACGGGTTCAAATGGGCAAGATCTCACGTTTTGGCCTGTTGGAGCTTTCACGCCAACGTCTGCAACCCAGCTTGGGCGAGACGAGCCATGTGGTGTGCCCGCGTTGCAACGGTACAGGCCATATGCGCGGCACCGAATCTACCGCCTTGCACATCTTGCGTATCATCCAAGAAGAGGCGATGAAGGAAAGCACAGCTGCGATCCACGCGCAAATCCCCGTGGATGTCGCGACCTTCCTGCTCAACGAAAAGCGTGCGGATATCTGGAAGATCGAAGCCCGTTTTAAAGTCAGCGTGGTGTTGATTCCGAATCTGCGCCTCGAAACGCCGCACTACACCATGAGTCGTCTGAAGACTGATGAAGTAGCGGAAATTGATAAGCCGAGTTACGAGCTAGCCACCTTGCCTGAAGAAATTTCAGCGCCCGAGAAAGCTGCGGCAGATGCAGCCAAGCCAAGGCAAATTGCTGTCGTGCGCGATATCACGCCGACTGCGCCCGCGCCGATTCGCGCAACAGTGGAGCCCGTGCAGCAATCTTGGCTGGGTAAAGTCATGTCCATGTTAGGAGGTATTTTTGCGGAAGAGAAAAAGGAAGTTGCGCCTGCACCTAAGCGCCCTGCCCGCCCCGAACGCGACCGTGGTCCACGTTCACGTAATCAACGTGACCGCCAAGGCCGTGGTGGCCAGCCGCGAGCTGAAGGCGCGCAACAGCGTCCATCACGTGCCGAACAAGCAAAACCAGCGCTTGCTGAGCGTCCAGCCGATGCCCCACCCGCAACACAAGCCGAAGGCCAAGAGCGCGCAAAGCGCAGCCGTCGTCGTGGTGGACGTGATCGTGGCGAGCGCCCTGAGCGTACCGAGCGTGAACCACAGCAACCACAATTAGAAACACAAGCGAACGCGCCGCAAGGTGAAACCGTTGCACCGCGTCCAGAACGCCCAGAGCGGGGCGAACGTCCCGAGCGTTCCGATCGTCAGCAAGGTCGCAATCGCGGTCGGGGCGAGCGTCCGCCACGTGAACCAGCCGCCGCAGCCTCGGCTGAAACCCCAGCAGCAGCTGAAGCTGAAGCCATCGTGCAGAACGTTGAAATGCCGCATGAACCCATCGTAGTAGCTGCGCAAAATGTGGTCGAATCGGCAGCGCCTGTTTTCATTCCGAATGAAGCGCTGGCACCGGTGGCGTTGACTCAGACCAATCAAGCCGAGCTACCCTTTGTCGCATCTGAACCCGCGCCCGCACCCGTTAAAGCGCCGGAACCGATGGTGGCTGCCCCAGCCCCCGCGCCGATTCGGCAGCCCGCACCAGCGCCGAAACCAGTCGATCTGGAAGCGGCTGGCTTGGTAATGATCGAAACCAGCGGTGACAAAATCGCTTCTGCGCCGATCATAGAACAAGCCACCACCGCGCCGCGCGGTCCGCGTCCCAAGCCGGCTTGGGCGCAGAAATCGCCGGCAAGCAATGAACCGATGCAGCAAGTAGAAACGCGCGACTAAGGTCTCGCTGTTGCGTCACAAAAAACAAACGCCGCGCATTGCGCGGCGTTTGTTTTTCATCGCCTTGGCGATATTATTTTAGTGTTTGTTCTCGCATTAAATGCGCAAGCAAACCCTGTCCGGCGTCTTCCACCATATCCAGCACTTTCTCAAAACCGGCCCCGCCGCCGTAATACGGATCAGGCACTTCGCGTTCGAGATAATTCTTGCTGTATTCCAAAAACAGTCCGATTTTGTGTGCGTGTTCGGCCGGGCAACGCGCCTGCATCCGTGTCAGGTTGTCCATGTCCATGGCCAGGATATAGTCGAACTTCACAAAATCGTGTTGGCCCACCTGGCGACCGCGCAGTTGGCTTAGATCGTAGCCGCGCTTGGCAGCGGCAGCCCGAGCCCGACCGTCCGGCGGATCACCGATGTGATAATCGTGGGTGCCCGCCGAATCGATGTGAATATGCTTGGCCAATCCCGCCGCTGCCACTTGCGCACGAAACACACCTTCTGCCGTGGGCGAACGGCAAATATTGCCCATGCAAACGAGTAGTACCTTAATCATGCTCGACCACTCCGAATAACTGCTTCTTGAGTATTCTTAACTGGTCACGCAGGGCAGCGGCATTTTCAAATTCCAGGTTTTTCGCTGCATCCAACATTTCTTTTTCCAGCCGCTTCACTTCGCGCGTGAGCTGCTTTTCGCTCATGTGCGTATAGGCCGCTTCCTGTTGCGCGGCTTTGCGCAATTGCTGCGCCTCTTCGTAATCGTAGGCGCCGTCGATGATGTTCTTGATGCGTTTTACCACGCCCGTCGGGGTGATGCCATGTTCGAGATTGAATGCCGTTTGTTTAGCGCGGCGGCGTTCGGTTTCGCTGATGGCGCGTTGCATGGAGTTGGTGATCTTGCCGGCGTACAGAATCGCGGTGCCATTGATGTGGCGCGCAGCGCGGCCGATGGTCTGGATCAGCGAACGCTCGGAGCGTAGAAAGCCTTCCTTGTCCGCATCCAGGATCGCCACCAAACTCACTTCAGGAATATCCAAGCCTTCGCGCAGCAGGTTGATGCCTACCAACACATCGAATTCGCCCAGACGCAAATCTCGGATAATCTCCACCCGCTCCACGGTATCGATATCGGAATGCAGATAGCGCACTTTCACGCCATGCTCGGCCAGGTAATCGGTCAGATCTTCCGACATGCGCTTGGTGAGGGTGGTCACCAGCACGCGTTCGCCTTTGGCTACCCGCAGATTGATTTCAGATAGCAAGTCGTCAACCTGAGTATCCACCGGGCGCACCTCAATAATCGGATCGACCAAGCCAGTCGGGCGCACGACTTGTTCCACGACTTGGCCTGTATGTTCCGCCTCATAATTGGCAGGCGTAGCGGAAACAAACACGGTTTGCGGCATCAGGCGCTCGAATTCGTCGAAGCGCAGCGGCCGGTTATCCAGCGCAGACGGTAAACGGAATCCGTAGCCCACCAGATTTTCTTTGCGTGCGCGATCGCCTTTATACATGCCGCCGACTTGCGGAATGGTCACATGCGATTCGTCGATGATCATCAAGGCGCTCGCGGGCAGGTAGTCGATCAGGGTCGGCGGCGGCTCGCCCTCTTTGCGTCCGGACAAATGGCGCGAGTAGTTCTCGATGCCCTTGCAAAAGCCCATTTCGTTCATCATTTCCAAATCAAATCGGGTGCGCTGTTCGATGCGCTGCAACTCCACCAATTTATTGGTCTCTTGGAAATAAGCGGTCGTTTCACGCAGCTCTTGTTTGATGGCTTCGATTGCACGCAGCGTGGTAGTGCGCGGCGTCACATAATGGCTGGAGGGATACACCGTAAAGCGCGGCACATCTTGCAGCATATGGCCGGTGAGCGGATCGAACAGCGAGATGCGCTCGATCTCGTCGTCGAAGAGCGAAATCCGCACCGCGGTCTCGGCATTTTCCGCCGGAAAAATATCGAGCACGTCGCCGCG
>JAUXTZ010000110.1 GCA_030681095.1 Burkholderiales bacterium | reverse complement strand
TCGGCCAACCGCTTGGCTTCCTCGTCGGCCTGCATTTTCAGCAGGGTCGTCACACAGTCACCGATGTCGTCGTCTTCTTCGCGCCCGGTCGAAAACCGGTCGCGGATACGATAGAAAAACATGCTGCGATAACGCGAGTCGCCGGTTTTGGAAAGCACGAAATGGCAACCATGCTCGTTCCAGTAAAACCCCGGGCACAGTGTCAGTTCACGATCATCGAGATACAGCCGAATCTCGGTTTCGACATCCTGCACCACGACTTCCCTTTTGTACCGTTCGTTGACCGACTGCTGGACGATCCAGCGCTCGGTGTCGGTCATGGGGGAAATCTTCTGCGGCATCGTTGATGTGCTCCGGATCAGCCCAGCGCGGCAAAAATAGAATCGCGAATGCCATCGACCTTGCCGACGCCCGCGACTTTCACGTACTGGGGTGCGCCGGCTTCGCCGCGCGCAGCCCAGTCGCCGTAATACTTCACCAAGGGCTCGGTCTGCGCGTGATAGATGTCGAGACGCTTCTTCACGGTTTCTTCGGTGTCGTCGTCGCGCTGGATCAGGTCTTCACCCGTGATGTCGTCCTTGCCGGCCACTCTGGGCGGATTGAACACGACGTGATAGGTGCGGCCCGAGGCCAGGTGCACGCGGCGGCCCGACATGCGCTTGACGATTTCTTCGTCGGCGACATCAATCTCGACCACGTAATCAATCGGCACGCCCGCAGCCTTCATCGCCTCGGCCTGCGGAATGGTGCGCGGGAAACCGTCGAACAGATAGCCATTCTTGCAGTCGTCTTCTGTCAGGCGTGCCTTCACCATACCGATGATGATGTCGTCCGACACCAGACCGCCCGCATCCATGATGGCCTTGGCCTTCATGCCGAGCTCGGATCCAGCCTTGATTTGCGCACGCAGCATGTCGCCGGTGGAAATCTGGGGGATGCCGAATTTTTCCTTGATGTAATTGGCTTGTGTGCCCTTGCCCGCGCCGGGGCCTCCCAACAGAATCATACGCATTGCCGTCTCCCTGGATATTTGGATTGTAAAAACCTGAATAGACTAAGCCAAGCGCGGACGAAGCAACACTTAAAAAATTTTATTCAGGGATTCAAGCCACTCAAATCAGCCTGCCGCAAACAGTAATCGCACCCGCTCCAGATCTTCTGGCGTGTCGACGCCCGGTGCGGGCACTGTCGGCGTAATCCCAAGGCTGATGCGGTGTCCGTGCCATAGCACCCGGAGCTGCTCGAGCATTTCATAGCGTTCCAGCGGTGATGCAGCCAGGCTGGCATAGGTACGCAAGAATCCCGCACGATAGGCGTACAAACCGATATGCCGCAGGGCGCCGAGCTCGTGTGGCATCGCTGCCTGCGCCGCAAAGGCATCACGCGGCCATGGAATCGGCGCGCGACTGAAGTACAGCGCATAGCCCGCTTCATCGGCCAGCACCTTGACGACATTGGGATTGATGAAATCGGCGTGGTCGTGGATCGGATGCGCCAACGTCGCCATCACCGCATCACTGTGCAGCACCAGCTGACGCGCGACCTCGCGGATCAATTCCGGTTCGATCAACGGCTCGTCGCCCTGCACATTGACCACCAGCGTATCATCCGGCCAACCCAGGATTTCGGCTACTTCAACCAGGCGTTCGGTGCCGGACTGGTGATCAGGCGAGGTCATCAAGGCCTGATAACCCGCCGCCTCGACAGCCTGCTGTACCCGGACATCGTCGGTCGCAACCACGACAGACTCCGCACCAGACAGCAAGGCGCGTTCCAATACCCGCAACACCATGGGACGCCCGCCGATGTCCGCCAGCGGCTTGCCGGGCAGACGGCTGGAATCAAAGCGCGCAGGAATAACGACACGAAAATGCATCGTTATTTGTTGCCGTGAATTTCATCTGGCCCCAGCGGACGCGCCTCTTCGGGGAGCATGACCGGAATGTCGTCGCGGATGGGATAGGCTATCCGGCAGGCCCGGCACGTCAATTCAAACACGGATTTTTTCCATTCCAGCGGGCCTTTGCAGACCGGGCACACAAGGATTTCAAGTAGCTTGGGGTTCATCGAGGAGAGTCCTGTAATGTTCGGCCGCTTTGGCTGTGTCAGCCTGTTGCGACTTGCTTTGATAAAGGTGGATATCAGCAACCGATAGCAAGGTCATCAAATTCTGGCCATCTTGCGGTGCATGGCTTACGCCGAGACTCACCGCCATCGGCATGCCATTGCTGCTGCTCCAGGCCTGGGTGCGCGCTTCAATGCGCTGAAATATCTGGCGGATGGCAGCTTCATCCCGTTGCGGCAGAAGTGCAACAAACTCATCACCGCCCCAGCGACCGCATATACCCATTTCAGCCGATTCGCTGAATATCTGCGCGAATTCGGCCAGTACGCGGTCGCCCACGCCATGACCGTAGCGATCGTTTACTGCCTTGAACTGATTGAGGTCAGCAAACAGGACGGTCGCGGGTGTATTTTCGTCTGCTGTGTCGAACACGTTGTCCGCCGCCGCCAGCAGACCGTGCCGGTTGAGCAACCCCGTCAATGCATCGAACCGGCTGCGGTAATCCAGCTGACGACGCTGTCCCTCAATGCGCCCCATCAGGATGTAGGCATACAAGGCCAGCGTGACCCAGAACACACCGAAAAACACATCGCCCGCATTCACCTCAAACCCGCCCAGGCGATAACGGATAGCAAAAGAGATCGCCATCCCCAGGAATGCCCCGCCGAGCACCTCGGCAAACAGCCGCATACCGTAGCGCATGCCATTACCCAGCAGCACCATCAAAAACGCCAGCGCAGACGGTGGGATCGTGTTCGGGTCGTGAATGACGCACAGGGTGACGATCACCAGATCGGTCGCCATGGCAGCGCGAATTTTCAGTAGGGAAACGCCCTGCAATGCCTGGCGGAAAAACCAGGTATTGAGGATGAAATAAACAGCCAGTGCGCCCAGCAGCTGCTCGATGGTGAGCAGGGCCGGTGCCACGGTATCCAGCGTTGAAAAATAGATGACCGCCAGCGAGAAGAACAGATAGCGGGTGAAAAACTGGGTGACGATCTCGGAGCGATCCGGCACCCAAAAACCCGTCCCCTCGGTTTCGGCCATCCAGCGGCTGGGATGACGGCGGTCGCCCCAATCAGAGTATTGCATTCCCATCTATTACTCCCTCGGTGCGCATGCTTATGTTGTTATTGTTTGATGCGTGCGCCCAGCCAGTCGATGAATCCGGTCTCCGGGCTGACATCGAGTTCGACCGCCCACCAGTCTGCTCCTGCAAAACCCCTGCATTTTACCGCGTCTTTTTCAGTCATTAACACTGCGCTGTCCACAGGCAGGTCGGCTTCTTTAAATGCGTGATGATCGACAAAGGCCCGTGGGCTGAAACGAATGCCCCGGGCCTCAAGCATGTCGAAGAATCCTTGGGGATGGCCTATTCCGGTGATGGCAAGCCA
>JAUXTZ010000105.1 GCA_030681095.1 Burkholderiales bacterium | reverse complement strand
GGATTTGCCGCAGATGATATTGCGCCCGGGCGGTTCCATGACTACCGGTAGAAGCCCCCATCATCGCCGCCGGTTTACCCAGCCAGGCGCTTTCCCCATAGGGCCTCGAGGCCCAATCGATGGCGTTCTTGAGCCCGCCCGGAACTGAATAGTTGTATTCCGGCGTGGCGAACAGGATGGCATCGGCGGCCAGAATCCGCTGCTTAAATTCAAGCACGGCAGCTGGCATCGCCAATTCGTTGTCCTGATCAAAAAAACCGGAATGCCATGAAGTTCAACCAGGCTCAGCACCGCGCCGTTAGGCATCAGTTCCTGCGCCGCCTTGAGCGCAGAGCGGTTGAACGAGTCTTTGCGCGGACTGCCCACGATACCCAGAATTTTTATTTCGTCCATTTTCAGTATTCCTTGTCTCAGTTCGAAACAGGATGCCAGTGCGTGACGTCTAGCACTGTGCGACAACCCACTTAGCGAAACCGAAGCAGCGTACATTAACGAATCGAATTGCGGCTCACTGTGCGCTGTCGTACAGACGCTTGCCATCCCTTGAGTAGAATGACGAGCAAGACATGGCGATGACAAGAAGCCTCCCCGCCGGAAAGACAGCTTCGATCCAGATTTTCGTGAGCGGCTTGTCACTGCTTGCCCGAGTATGCGGAAGCAAGTTGAAAACACCATTTAGGAGATTGATCGTGAACTATACCGCTCAGAATTTCATACGCCCTGGTTACGAAACCCAGCCTATCCCGGATTTCCCCCATGCCCCCATCGATTGGTCACGTGAAAGCGCCGAGGAATTGGCGAACACAGAGGGCCTGACGCTGACTGATGCGCACTGGCAGGTTGTAGGCGCTTTGCAGGATATCTATGCGCGCAATGAGGAATCCCCCATGAAGGCCCGTGAGCTGCATGATGCGCTCGATGAGCTTTTTCATGCCGAAGGCGGCATCAAGTATCTCTACACGCTATTCCCCAAGGGGCCCTTGGCCCAAGGTTGCCTGCTCGCTGGCCTTCAACCACCGGCAGGGACACAGGACCAGGGCTTCGGCAGCGCGGTCTAAGCGCACCTAGCACAAGCTGAAAAAAGATATTGTTCATGACGATCATTTCATCGTAGCCATCCACCTCGGAGAAGGTGCGCGACAGGATCTGCACCGGATCCTCGAGGTAGCCGGCGAAGAATTCCTCATAGGCACGCACGACGCGCCGGGGTGTCGAGCAATCCCTCGCGGGCCGGGTCGTCGCCCGCCCAGCGGATCAGGGTGCGCACCGCATCTTCGGCGGCCTTGCGGTCGGGGTGGATCAGCGCTTCGAATGTTCCAGCAGGTGTGTCACGAGATCCTGAAGCCAGGTTGACGCTCCTTTCAGATTCAACTTGTCCACTCATGACTGCTGCGCAAGTTGTACTAGCCTAGATTGGCGGCGGCAAAATCCCAATTGATCAGTTTGTCGAGCACGGCATTCACATAGTCCGCGCGGCTGTTTTGGTAATCCAGATAGTAGGCGTGTTCCCACACATCGATGGTCAACAGCGGCTTCACGCCCTGGCTCAAGGGCGTCTCCGCATTGCCGGTCTTGACTACCTTCAGCTTGTCGCCTTCCAGCACGAGCCAAACCCAGCCGCTGCCGAACTGGGCCATCGCCGCTGTCGACAGCTCTTTCTTGCAGACCTCCAGATTGCCGAATGCAGCATCGATCTTTTGCTGCAACTTCGCGGGGGGCATAGCGCCGCCCTGCGCGCGTAAACTGCGCCAGTAGAAGGTGTGGTTCCAGATTTGCGCCGCATTATTGAAGATTGCGGCCTGGTCGGATTTGCCGGCGGTCTCGGCGATGAGTTTCTCCAACGAGAGCTCGGCAAGCTCGGTGCCGGCTATCAACTTGTTCAAGGTATCGACATATCCCTTGTGGTGCTTGCCATAGTGAAACCCGATCGTACTGGCGGATATGACCGGGGCCAGCGCGTTTGCCGCATACGGCAGGAGCGGTAGAACATGCAGCATTGCATTTTCGATCATATCCATGTTGGTCATTTGATTTTCCATTCCGGTTCGGGGAGCGACCGGCGCCAGTTCGTAGCGCCGGTCGCCCTTGCGCGATTAAAGCTTGTGCTCATCCGGTTGCTGAATAAGCCGCGGCTACTTTGCATGAGTTTTATCGCCCTTTCTGTTCATGTTGCCCATGCCCATGTGGCTCATGTGTATCTTGTCAAAGGACGTTTGCTGTTCGGGTTTAAGCGTGGCATAGAATGCTTTGACGGCATCCGCCATCTTGTCCATGTGCCGCGCTTGATCTTTCATCCTATCCGCCATCAACGCCATTTGCTCCGGCGCGGTCTTCGGCATGGCCTGGTTCTTGTCCATCATCTTGTCGCGCATGACTGCCATGGTCTTGGCTTGTTCGTTGACTTGATCGGAGAACGTCTGCCAGGCCGCTTGCTGATCGTTAGTCAGGTTGAGCTTGGCTTTCAGTTCATCTAAATGTTTTTGCGCGCTGGCAACGGGATCTCTCCCCATATCGCCCGGCATCATGCCCATGCTGTTACAGTACATTCCGTGGTGGTTATACTGACTCTTTTTTGCACCACGTTCAGCGGCCGTTGCAACGCTCGCCGCGAACAGTGCGGAGATCAGTCCAAGCATAATTTTGGTAGGTAGTTTCATCTTCATCCTTCAAGGTTGGGAGTCATGGGGGGCATCAAGGCGATGCGCATTGCCCGCTTGTGATGCCTGCTGTCGGTAAGCGGTTTCTGCGGTGCAGACGGCTTACCGGCTTGCAGGCTAAAACCTTGCACCCAATGCCGATTTGCGTCTGTTCGTCAACGCACATAGCGCCCTTGCAGATTCGTGCATCCTGCGGGATGAGAGATCCGTCGTCTGTGCGACAGCCAATGCAAATCCGCTTTGCTTTTGCGAGCGTACAAACGGCCACGGGCCAGTTTATTAACGTGGGCTCGAAATCTATTCGGCTGACAAACATAACGCTCTGTGGAGACGACAGTGATTCGAATTCGTAAAGGCCAGGCGCCGCCCCCACTCACGCGCGCAGAATTCAGTACGCGCTTTCGCGCGTCTTTCTTTGACCCGGCGTTTCGCGCTGAAGATGAATCGATTGCGCGTCTCGATGAAATTGCCTGGCAAGCGTATAACGAAGGCCGCAAGACCCCCTTCACACAAAAGGCGGGTCTGGGGTATGTCGATCCGAATTTCGATTTATCATCAGAGTGGGCCGCGACAAAGCAGCGCATCGACGCGGCACAATTGCGTTGGGCTGACCCGCTGATCCCGTCTCGGGTGTTGCTGATCTGCGGCGCGGCGCGTAACGATGGCACCTGCCCGGGCGAGATGTCTAAGACCTTTCGCTTGCTGGAAATTGCGCGTGAAACGCTGGTGTTAGCAGACATCCAAACCGATGTATTAGACCTCAGTCTGCTCACTTCCGAATATGGCCGGAATATCCATCCCTGTAAGGGCTGTGTGTCGACAGCGATGCCGCTGTGTAACTGGCCGTGCAGTTGCTACCCCAACCACGGACTCAACCAGACCAACGACTGGATGAGCGAAATCTACGCGCGCTGGTACGCGTCGCTTGCGGTGATCATCTTCTCGCCAGTGTATTG
>JAUXTZ010000095.1 GCA_030681095.1 Burkholderiales bacterium | reverse complement strand
GGTTCTTGGCAAATATCCGGCGCGATACGAAGTCTGTAACGCATGCGGGTTTCTGCGTGCCCATGAGCCCTACTGGCTTGACGAAGCCTATTCGAGCGCAATCGCTGCGGCGGATACCGGATTGGTCATGAGAAATATCGGGCTCGCGTGCAAACTTGCCGGGGCGCTGTATTGGGTAGCTGGCGAGCGCGGCGAAGGCCGCTATCTGGATGCCGCAGGCGGCTACGGCATGTTGACCCGGTTGATGCGTGACTTGGGATTCGATTTCTATTGGGCCGACAAATACTGCGATAACCTGCTCGCCCCCGGCTTCGAATACAGCCAAGCACCTGGGGCTTGCCGTGCGGTCACGGCGATGGAGGTATTGGAACATCTTACAGACCCGGCTGCTTTCATAGAAGAAACGCTGGCTCTTTCGGGTGCGCAAACTCTACTGTTTACCACGGAGTTATACGAAGGCTCTCCGCCACAACCGGATGCGTGGTGGTACTACGCATTTGCTACCGGGCAGCATATCGGATTTTTCCAGCGACGGACTCTGGAGACCTTAGGTGCGAGGCTGGGTCTCCAGTTCGCCAGCGCCAACGGACTCCATATCTTCTCCAAGACGGCGGTTAATGAACGACTGCTACGTGCGGTTACGGGACGTTGGGCATCGCGTGTAGCGCCGTGGTGGATTCGCCGACGCCTGGGGTCGAAAACGATGGGCGATCATGAATTGATGTTGCAGAGAATCGGCTGATGCGGCCGGCGCTGGACAGATGAAGATAGCCTATGATTCGCAGATATTCTGCGCACAGACCTATGGTGGGGTATCACGATATTTTTGTGAGATTGCTTCTCGCATTGCTAAAGAGCCCAGCGTCCAGGTTTCCATCACCGCTCCAATGCATATCAATGCCTATCTTGCGCATGTGCCGCCAGGCATCGTGTCTGGATTCCGCGCGCCTAAAACGGATCGCTTCCAGACAAATTACGGGGCAAATTACCCCCGTCTGGCGCTTCGGGGACTGGGTTTGCTCATGGGGGATTGGATGCTCCGCGCCATGAAACCAGATATCGTGCATGAAACGTACTTCTCTCCCTATCGGCTCGGATCACGGCGTGCGCGGCGCGTTCTGACTATTTACGACATGATCCATGAAAAGTTTGCATCGAGCTTCCCTCACGCAGACAAAACCGCCCGATACAAGGCTCTGGCAGCAGAACGTGCGGATCACGTTATATGCATTTCCGAATCCACACGGCGCGACGCGATTGAAATTCTCGGGCTACCCCTCGATAAAACCTCAGTGATTTATTTGGGATTCGACTTGATGAATACTGCTGGGGCGCGTGTCGAAGAACTGGTTTTGCCTACGCGTGGACCCTTCCTGCTGTATGTCGGCAATCGCGGGGGTTACAAGAACTTTCTCCGTCTGCTTGAAGCGTATGGGGCTTCACCTCAACTCAAAACGGGATATAAGCTGATCTGTTTTGGGGGTGGAGCGTTTCACGCGGATGAGTTGAAAACGATGCAAACACTGGGGCTGGATAGTGGTCAAGTCACGCAGCTTGGGGGCGACGATCAATTGCTTGCCACGCTCTACGAACGCGCCAGCGTGTTTATATTCCCCTCGCTTTATGAAGGATTTGGTATCCCGCCGCTGGAGGCAATGTCACATGATTGCCCTGTCGTTTGTAGCAATACAAGCTCTATTCCTGAGGTTGTGGGCGATGCCGGTGAATATTTTGACCCTGCCGATATTGAAAGCATGCGTGCGGCTATCGAACGGGTTGTCACGTCGGATAGCCACCAGAAATCACTGATTGCAAAAGGCCGGGCGCGCTTGAAATGTTTCTCCTGGGATCGCTGCGCTGCTGAAACGCTCGATATTTATAGGAAGCTGGCTTGAATAGGTTTCGAATATGCGAAAAGCACTGATATGCGGAATTTCTGGGCAGGACGGCGCTTACCTTGCCCGCTTTCTGCTCGAAAAAGGGTATGAAGTATGGGGCACGTCGCGCGATGCACAGGCTTCGACTTTTGGGAATTTATTGCGTCTGGGAATACTAGACCGAGTTAAAACAGTCTCCATGGCAGCCAACGATTTCAGAAGTGTGCTGCAGGCGATCAGCCACAGCAAACCAGACGAAATCTACAACTTGTCTGGTCAAAGCTCGGTGGGTCTCTCCTTCGAACAACCCGCAGAAACGCTCGAGAGTATTGCCACCGGCACACTCAACCTTCTTGAGGTGATTCGCTTCCTTGGCTTGCCCGTCCGGTTCTACAACGCAGGTTCCAGTGAATGTTTCGGTGACATCAGCGGTCTTGCTGCGGATGAAGATACACATTTTCAACCACGCAGTCCCTATGCGGTAGCCAAGTCCACAGCACACTGGTTGGTTGCTAACTATAGATCCGCATATGGACTTTTTGCTTGTACCGGGATTTTGTTCAATCACGAATCCCCCTTGCGTCCGCCGCGCTTCGTAACCCGGAAGATAGTTCAGGCAGCAGTGAAAATATCCAAGGGAGCCAAAGAGAAGCTGATACTGGGAGATATGGGTGTCCAGCGCGATTGGGGCTGGAGCCCGGAATATGTTGATGCAATGTGGAGAATGTTGCAGACCGATAATCCAGAGGATTTTGTTATTGCAACGGGCGAATCAAATTCACTTGAAGACTTTGTCGCGACAGCTTTTGCGGAAGTAGGCCTGGATTGGCATGACTATGTCATCCAGGATCCTAAGCTCTTTCGCCCGTCTGAAATCCGTTACAACTGCGGCAACGCAGGAAAAGCGCGGACCGTTCTGGGCTGGGAAGCCCATATGAAAATGCGGGACGTCGTACGGGAAATGATCCGCCACGAGCAGCAGTCGTGAAAATACAAGTTAGCGTTATCTGTTTGCCGAGCGCTTGAAACGAGGTTGGCATGTTGAATTCAGCAAAACAAGGTATTAAACAGGCATTAAATGCGCTTGGCATCGAGGCTCATCGTTTTCAACCCGAGACATCCCCGTTAGCGCGGCTGATGGCCGCTTTGCGCGCCTTTGATATTGATCTTGTTATCGACATTGGCGCTAACGACGGTCAATTCGCCAAGGAATTGCGCGCAGGCGGTTATTTGGGTCGAGTTGTTTCCTTCGAGCCACTGACAACAGCCCATCGCCGGCTATTACAGGCAAGCAAAAATGATTCGGCCTGGCAAGTGCATTCACGGTGCGCGTTGGGAGATCATCTTGGCGAGATCGAGCTAAACATTTCCGGTAATTCGGTCAGCAGTTCGATCCTCCCCATGCTTACAGCGCATAGCAACGCGGCACCTGCATCTACCTATCTTGGCAGTGAGACAGCTCCGCTGACCACGGTGGACCACGCTGTCTTGCCCTACTTTGAGGGTGCGAAGGCACCATTTCTAAAAATAGATACTCAGGGTTACGAATGGTATGTCCTCGATGGGGCGCTCGCCACACTCCCCAAGGTGCGTGGAATCCAGATGGAGCTATCCCTGGTTCCCCTGTACGAAGGTCAGCGCCTCTGGCGGGAATGCATTGAACGCCTGGAGACAGAAGGTTTTGTATTGTGGGCATTGCAGCCGGTATTTATCGATCCGGCGAATGGTCGCACCTTGCAATGGGATGGATTGTTTTTTCGGCCATGAACTTGAGTTGGCCCCGCATATCAATCGTTACGCCAAGCTTCAATCAGGCCGCGTTCCTGGAACGCACCATCTTGTCGGTGCTGGAACAGGATTATCCGAATCTCGAATACATTGTCATCGATGGCGGGTCCAGCGATGGCAGCGTGGATATCATCCGCAAATACGAAAACCGTCTGGCTTACTGGGTAAGCGAACCAGACTGTGGCCAGGCCCATGCCATCAACAAAGGATTGAAGCGGGCCACAGGTGACTGGGTGGGTTGGCAGAATTCGGATGACATTTTTTATCCTGGTGCTTTCATGCACGTGGCGCGGGCAGCCATACGATCCCCGAAGGCCGAGTTGATCATCGGAGACATTAATCTCATCGATGAGCAGGATAATGTGATTCGGGAGATGCGTTATGTGCGTCCCGTTTATGAATCCCTGCTTGCGGAGGGTATGGTGCTAACCAATCAGGCTGCATTTTGGCGTCGTAGTCTGCATGCTCGAATCGGGTGGCTAAATAAATCGCTGCATTATGGTTTCGACTACGAATGGTTTCTGCGTTTATTAAGGGAAACCGACCGTGCTGTGCATGTGCCGCAATGTTTGGGGGCCTTGCGTTATCACAAGGCGACCAAGAGCAGTCGTAGCCAAGCCTTGTTTGATGAAGAATATCGCAGCATTCTTGCCGGCAGGGTGCTGCCTGAATGGAAAAAGAACCTTTATCGATCCAGACGGATACTCTTGACTCTGGCGAACGGCCATTTTGCGTACGTGCTTCGTGGCATCAAGCGTCGGGCCCTCGGGTTGGGCAGATGAAGATTTCAGTGATCACCGTTTGTTTCAATAGCGCGCAAACTATCGAAAGTACGCTGCGCTCGGTCGCCAACCAAACTGATGCAGAGGTAGAGCATATCGTTGTAGACGGTGCTTCTACCGATAACACAGCAACGATTCTGCAAGGGCATCTTCACCAACTCGCTCGGGTGATTTCCGAGCCTGATCGCGGCATCTACGATGCGATGAACAAGGGGGTACGTGTCGCCACTGGCGATGTGATCGGTTTTCTAAATGCCGACGATGTTTATGCCCACCAGAACGTTCTCGCTACGGTGGCTGGGATCATGGCGCGCGAGCGTCTAGACGCCTTGTTCGGCGATGTGGAATTTTTTAGCCCGGAGAATCCGGCCCGCACTTTACGCCGCTATTCTTCTGCGCGCTTTCGGCCAGATCGCATCGCATGGGGCTGGATGCCTGCCCACCCAGCACTGTTTGTGCGGCGAGAGGTGTTCCAACGGGTCGGGGCGTTTCGCACGGATTACCGTATCGCAGGCGACTTTGAGTTCGTCGCCCGCGCCTTCGGAAAAAACATGCTGCGTTATCGGCATCTGCCAGAAGTACTGGTGCGTATGCGAACCGGCGGCGTCAGCACGGGGGGATGGCGCAACACCCTTCTGCTAAACCGGGAAGTGCTTCGCGCCTGCCGGGAAAATGGCATCCAAACTAACATGCTGAAGATTCTCTCTAAGTACCCGGCCAAGCTGCTGGAATACTTCCATAAATGAAGGTGCTTGTTTCGGGCGCTAATGGCTTTGTCGGGTCTGCGTTGTGCGCCAGGCTGGCGGCTTCCGGGGTTGATGTGGTGCCCGCTGTGCGTAGCGCGTCCGGTTTGCCACACGAGGTGGCGGTCGGCAATCTGGATGAATCGACGGATTGGCGGTCTGCGCTGGTCAGGTGCGATGCGGTGGTGCATCTGGCTGCGCGGGTGCATATGATGAACGACACAGTTCAAAATCCGCTGGCGTTGTATCGGGCAACCAATCTTGATGCCACCCTCAATCTCGCCCGTCAGGCGGCCCAAGCCGGGGTGATGCGCTTCGTTTACATCAGCAGCGTCAAGGTCAACGGCGAAGGGCGCGATGTGCCTTATCGTGAAACCGATGTACCCGCGCCCGATAATCCGTATGCGATTTCCAAATGGGAGGCCGAACAGGGCTTGCAGCGGATTGCGCGGGAGACCGGGCTGGAAGTGGTCATCCTGCGGCCGCCGCTGGTGTACGGGCCGGGGGTGAAGGCGAATTTCCTGCGGCTGATGCGCATGGTCGGGCGCGGCTGGCCGCTGCCGCTGGGGGCGATTCGCAACCGCCGTAGCTTGCTGTATCTGGGCAACTTCGTCGATGCGATCCGGGTATGTGTGGAGCACCCGGCCGCCGCGGGGCAGACTTTTTTGCTGGACGATGGCGAGCCGGTTTCGACGCCTGATCTGATCCGCGCGGTGGCGCGCGCCATGGGTCGGCCGGTGCGGTTGCCGGCGGTGCCGGTGGGGGTGCTGGAGATGGGGGGTGCGCTGCTGGGCAAACGCGCGGCGGTGGCGCGGCTCACGGATTCGCTGTTTGTGGACGGTTCGGCGATCCGGTCGCGCCTGGGTTGGGTGTCGCCGTATACGATGCAGCAGGGGCTGGATGCGACGGTTGCGGGTTGGCAGCGCAGCTGAAGGATGGTCGGTGACAGGATTGTTTAAGGGCGCTTCTATAAATCGTCGTGCGAGCACACTGAAGGGCATAAAGAGCGTAGCGACGCGGCATGCGACTCCATCCCGCCATGCGGGACTTTAGCACGTAGTGGGTCGGAGTCCTTTAGGGCGATCCGGAAATGCCTGCTTAATCAATGCGCTGGATTGCCGCGCTTCGCTCAATGACGGCCATATCCAATTAAT
>JAUXTZ010000089.1 GCA_030681095.1 Burkholderiales bacterium | reverse complement strand
TTGGATTAAAGGAAACCACGATGCGACTAAAACAAACGATATTCGCGACCACGCTCGTGCTCCTGCTGAGCGCAAGCTTCGCCGCCCACGCCGCCTCGCGCAGCGTGACCTTGGAATTGGAAGGCATGTACTGCCCGATGTGTCCGGTCACGATCAAAACCGCGCTGGATTTCGCCGACGGCGTGTTCGAGACCAAGGTGGGCCGCAATCCCGACGAAGCGCTGATTCGCTACGACGACGTCAAGACCAGCCCGGCGAAACTGATCGAAGTCGTTAAAAAATCCGGCTACGGCGCGCATGTCAAACCGCCGCGCGCGAAACCCTGAATACTGCGGAGTAAATTTTCATGCGTCCCACGGAAACCTTGCATCACGAACACTATCGCGGCTATAGCCACGGCATCCGCGACAACCTGAACCAGTTCCTGCACCAGTTGTTCCAGGTATTTCTGGTGGGGCTGACGCTGGGCATGATGCGCACCGTGATCCCGGCGCTGGCCGAATCCGAATTTGGCGTGCCCAAGGGTTCGTTCATGCTGCTGATGGCGTTCGTGGTCGCGTTCGGCTTCGTCAAGGGCGCGCTCAATTTTGTCGCCGGTCGCCTGTCAGAGCGCATGGGGCGCAAGACGGTGCTGCTCCTGGGCTGGGCAATCGCGCTGCCGATTCCATTCATGATTTACTTCGCGCCGAGTTGGAACTGGATCGTCGCGGCGACGGTGCTGCTCGGTGTGAACCAAGGCTTCACCTGGTCGATGACGCAAACCTCCAAGCTGGATATCACGCGCGCCGACCAGCGCGGGCTCACCATCGGCCTTAACGAGTTTGCCGGTTATGTGGGCGTGGCCGTCGCCGGCATCCTCACCGGCTATTTGGCCACTGCCTACGGGCCGCGCCTGGGCTTGTTCATTTTCGGCGCGGTGGTGACACTGGGCGCATTGATGCTCACCGCACTCTGGGTCAAGGAAACCCTGCCCTGGGCCAAGGCCGAAGGCGCGCGCCACGCCGCGGGCAAGAGCACCGGCCCCAAGCCGCGTTTTCCGAAAAACATTTCCGATCAACCCTCGACCTGGGAAGTGTTCACCCTGATGTCGTGGCGCGATAAGCGCATGGCCGCCCTCAGCCAAGCCGGTCTGGTGGAAAAATTCGTCGATGCGCTGATCTGGGTGTTCTATCCGGTGTTCTTCTACCAGCAGGGCATGAGCCTGGCGCAAATCGGCTGGATGGTAGGCATATATGGTTTCGTGTGGGGCGGCTCACAACTGTTCACCGGCAAGCTGTCTGATCACATCGGCCGACAAAAGCCGATTGTGTGGGGCATGTGGTTGTGCGGCGCGGGCGTGGGCATGACCTTGCTCGGCAACGGCATCGCGTGGTGGTCGTTCTCGGCGGCGGTGACCGGCTTCGGCATGGCGCTGCTGTACCCGAATCTTTCTGCGGCCGTGGCCGATATCGCGCACCCCAATTGGCGCGGCTCCGCCATCGGCATCTATCGCTTCTGGCGCGACACCGGCTACGGCATCGGCGCGCTGCTGTTGGGCGGGGTGGCGCATGTAAGCGGCGATATGAATGCCGGCTTCTGGTTCGTCACCATTGCCATGTTTCTGTCGGGTCTTATCGTCTGGCTGTGGGGGGAGGAAACCCACCCCCGGCTTAACCCGGCCGAAGCGTAGGAGCGGGCTGGACAATATTTCCGTCAAAGGAGGCTATGATGAAATTAGGCATCGTGATCAGTTCGAACGACCCGGAAACTGTGTGGAATGCTTTCCGTCTAGGCAATTTCGCGCTCGGGCAGGGGGATACGGTTACTGTATTCTTGCTCGGCAAAGGCGTCGAATGCGAGTCATTGGACACGGAACATTTCGCTGTGACGAAGGCGATGCAGGAACTGGCCGATCACGGCGGCAAAATTGACGCCTGCGGCACTTGCCTCAAACTGCGCAACGCTGAGGCAGGTAATGTATGCGCCTTTTCCACTATGCAGGATCTGTATCGTCTCACCCGCGAGTCTGACCGGGTGCTGACTTTTTAAGGGGTGGAACATGATGGGCGGGATGGGAACATTTGGCGTTTGGGCGCCCGGCTTCGGCTGGCTCTTCATGCTGCTGTTCTGGGCGCTGCTAATCCTGGGAATTTTTGCCCTGATTAAATGGCTGGCGGGTGAAGCAAGCAGTCGAGGCGCGCCAGCGCAGAAGAGTGCATTGCAGATTCTGGAGGAACGCTACGCACGCGGCGAGATCGAGCGCGAGGAGTTCGAGCAGAAAAAACGCGATCTCAGTCGCTGAGACGCACTTTCAACAACCAGGCCGCTAAACCGGCAAAGGAGATCGCTATGAACATCGCAGATATTCTGATTCATGTGCACCCGACGTTGAGCGCCGAGCAACGCACAAAAATCGAGGGAGCGTTGAGCGAGAACAAGGGGGTGGTCTCGGCACACTTCAGCCCCACGCATTCCCATATGCTGACCGTGGCGTACGATCCGGAGGCGGCCAACGCGGGGCAGTTGCTTCAGACCGTGCGCGAGTGGGATGCGGCGGCCACCATGGCGGGCTTGTAGTCTCGTCCAATCTCGGAGGAAGATCATGGCACAGGGCAAAACCATCTTGATTCTTGGCGGCGGCATCGGCGGCGTCGTCGCCGCCAGCAAGTTGCGCCGTGCGCTATCACGCGAACACCGTATCGTGCTGGTGGAACAATCCTCCACGCATTTATTTCAACCTTCCTTGCTGTGGCTGATGCTCGGGCTGCGCGTGCCGCAGCAGATTTCCCGCCCTTACACCGCGCTCGCGCGCCGCGGCATCGAGCTGGTGCAAGGCCGCGTGGAGCGCATCGACCCGGCACGGCGCGCGGTGACCGTGGATGGAAAAGAATTGTCCGCGGATTATTTGATCATCGCCTTGGGCGCGGAGTTGGCGCCGGAGACGGTGCCGGGCTTAGCCCAGGCTGGGCACAATCTTTACAGCCTGGCGGGTGCTGCAGCGATTCGCGACGCGCGCTTAGGCCTGACGCACGGCCGCATCACGGTGCTGGTGAGCGCTGTGCCATTCAAGTGCCCGGCCGCGCCCTACGAGGCAGCCATGTTACTGGAATGGGACTATCGCCGGCGCGGCTTGCGCGACCAGGTGCAGATCGATCTCTACTCGCCCGAGCCGGGCCCGATGGCGGCGGCGGGAGCCGAGACCTCGACGCAAGTGCGCGCCATGGTCGAGCAAAAAGGCATCACTTATCACCCGCAGGAAAAAGTCGCGTCGGTGGATCCCGACACACGCCGCATCCATTTCGAAAGCGGCACCAGCGCCGATTTCGATCTACTGGTTTATGTGCCGCCGCATCGCGCGCCGGAGTCCGTGCGCGCGGCGGGGCTGTGCGGCGACAGCGGCTGGGTCGTCGTTGATCGCGCCACGCTCGCCACCTCTTTCCCCGGCGTGTACACCGTCGGCGATGCGACCGGCATCCCGCTCGCCATCGGCAAGCCGCTGCCCAAGGCCGGCGTGTTGGCGCACGGGCAAGCCGAAGTGGTCGCCCACAACATCGCCGCCGAAATTACCGGCGCCGGTAGCATGAAGCAATTCCAGGGCGAGGGCGCGTGCTTCATCGAAGCGGGCGACGGCCAAGCCGGTTTCGGCAGCGGCAACTTCTACGCCGAGCCCGCACCCAGCATGAAGCTAAGACCAGTCGGGCGCTTGCTGCATTGGGGCAAGGTGGCCTACGAAAAATACTGGCTGTACAAATGGTTCTAGGGAAAACATGACCAAGGCCCTGATCATTCTGCACGCCGCGCCCGACGCGCCCGATAATCGCAGTTACACCGCGATCCGCCTCGCCGGGGCGATGCTGGCGGACAACAAGGACGTATGCTTGTTTCTGGTGGAAGATGGCGTGCGCCTCGCCGACCCGGAACTGGCGGTGGACAACCCGTCGCGCGCCCTGTTCTATGAACTGCTCGATGTCGGCCTCGATGCACAGGCCTGCGGCGGCACCATGCGCCGGCTTGGCTGGGACGAAGGCTACCCGCTACCCGGCGTAAAGAAGAGTTCGATGAAGGGCCTGAGCACGCTGATCTCGGAAGCCGACGAGGTCATAAACTTTTAGGAAGCGTTGGCAGTATGTGCGAACTATTCGGCATGAGCAGTGATCGGCCAATTTCCGCGCGTAGCCCGCTGTCGCTGTTCCAGATGCGCGGCGGGGAAACCGCGGATAACCCCGATGGTTGGGGTTTGGCCTATGTCGAAGTCGATGCGTTCGCCATCCACAAAGCGCCCGAAGCGGCGGCACGCAGCGCAGTATTTTCTAAGTTGGCGCAACAGATTCATTCCCGGCTCATCATCGCCCACTTGCGCAAGGCCAATCCACCAACCGCACACACGTTGGAGAACACGCATCCCTTCATGCGCACCTGCTGCGGCCGTTCCTGGGTGTTCGCGCACAATGGCAATGTACCGGAGGTCGTTGCACCGCAGGGTTGCTGCCACCCGCGCCTTTCCCATCCTGCGGGCGAGACTGATTCCGAGCATGCCTTCATCTACTTGCTGGAAGAGATCGCCGGCACCTTCCCCGTCCAAACCACATCTCCCGCAATGACCGAGGTCTGGTTAGAAACCTTAACGCTGCGTAGTACCGCCATTGCCGAATACGGCCAGTTCAATTTTCTGCTGTCGGATGGCGAACACTTGATTGCCTACGG
>JAUXTZ010000086.1 GCA_030681095.1 Burkholderiales bacterium | reverse complement strand
CATATTTATGCTCCACGGCAAATACAGCCGCCTCCACGCGTGATGAAAGATTCAGCTTGGCGAGAATGTGGCGCACATGAAGTTTCACTGTGTCATGACTGATGTTCAACACGCGGGCAATCGCCTTATTGGATTGACCTCGACTTAAGTAGGAAAGAACCTCTCGTTCGCGCTGGGTGAGTTGAGACAGCAAGGAATCTGGCGTGCCTTGCTTCTGATCCAATAAGTTGACCAGCTTGCCGGTCATCTCCGGCGCCACCACGGTTTCCCCGCGCGCGGCGCGCAAAACCGCATCCTCTACATCGTCCGGCTCCATGTTCTTCAGCAGATAGCCGCGCGCGCCGGCGCGCAGTGCCGCCGCCAAGTCCTCTTGCGAGTCGCTTACCGTCAGCAGCAAGATCGGCAAGGTGTATCCCGCTTCACGCAATTGGGTCAACAAAGTGATGCCATCGGTGCCCGGCATGTTGAGATCGAGCACCGCCACGTCGGGCCGATGCTCGTCCAACAAAGCTGCGGCTTCACTAGGTTTGCCGGACATGGCGACCACGCTGACTTTGCCATGGCGTTCGAGGAGTTCCGCCAGCCCCATGCGGAATAGCGTGTGGTCATCAAAAAGAACAATCCGGATTGCTTCAGTCATGCAGCGCTTACCTTACGCTGGGTGGCAGGAAATTCGAGGTACACACGCATCCCTTGTCCTATTTTACTTTCAAAAATAATTTCCCCGCCCAATCGCTGTGCGCGTTCGCGCATGATGTTCAAGCCCAGATGCATGCCGGGGCCGGCGTCATGGGCATTGAGTCCAATACCGTCATCTTGCACCGTGACCGCATATTTCCCCTCAACCAATTCGATGTTGATACGCACATTGCGTGCATGCGAATGTTTGGCAATATTCGCCAGCGCTTCCTGCACGATGTAGAACACCTGCACTTCTTGATCCGGCGTTAGATCAATATCGTTCACCCGATTGGCGAACACTACTTCGACGCCGGTACGGTTATAAAAACTTTGAATCACATCCTCCAGCGCCGGCAATAAGCCGCGCGGATCCATTTTCTGGCGGAATTGATTCAACAGTTCGCGCAGTCCGGAATAAGCAGTTTCCATCGCATCATCCACTTGCGCGAGATATTTAGTGGTGTTGGGTTTATCACCATCGTTGATGGCTTCATTCAACAACGCTAAGCGCATTTTCATATACGCCAAAGTTTGCGCGAGCGAGTCATGAATCTCATTCGCCAGCATCTGCCGCTCATCCATAATCGTGATGCGCAGATTCTCGCGCGTCAGGCGCGCATTCTCCAGCGCCATGCCCAAATGTTCGCTGATGGAGAGAAACAACAGGGAGATTTCTTCAGGAATAGGCCGGTCATCGGGCATGAACAAGTTGTACACACCCATCACCTTGCCTTTGTGCCGCAGCGGCACCGCGATCACTTCCTTGCAGCGATTGCCAAAAAAATCCAACGCCATGGTTTCGTGGCACACCAGACTAGCATGATCCGATTGGATGCCGATCTCATGCGCCGCGCGGCCGCAGACACCGCAGCCGACCGGAACCAGGTATTCGCGATCGATCACCTCTTGCGGCAGTCCAATGGCGCCCACCATGCGCATGTGCGCGCCATCGGCGGTTAACACACGCACCGCGCCCCCCCCTGCCCCGGCAAGCCGGATCATGGTCTGCAAAAAACGATCCAGAAGATGCTCCAGATCAGCATCGCTGCTGAGGCTGGTCGCGATCTCCGAGAACGCCCGCATCGCGGGAATTTTATATCGGCTACGCTCTTCGGAATCCATATCGTGCAAGGTGATTGATGCGCTGTTGAAGACTTATCCGTCCTCTACGCCTACAGAGAGCGGAAACAAATCATTCTAGACACCCAGCTTTGTATTTGCAACCGCCTAGGCTCTGAGGTTTTTCAAACAAATACAGAGGGTTAATTCCTTCAAACTTTCCTCTCCGCCAATAAAAAAGCGATTAGGCGGGCAGCCTGTACGGGCGGGATTGTGTCCGTCTCGCCTTACGGCGATCCAGCCATCTTTCGCCGCTCGTTGGCGGCAAAAGACCGCGCTACGCGCGTCCAAGCGAGCAGTGCTCGCTTAGTCGAACCGGCAGTTCCTGCTTACCCGCCCTCTCCGCCAATAAAAAAGCGACCGTGTGGTCGCTTGTTTACTGGCGGAGAGGGCGGGATTCGAACCCGCGTTAGGATATTATCCTAAACACGCTTTCCAGGCGTGCGACTTAAACCGCTCATCCACCTCTCCGGAAAGGCGGCAAGGATAAACTATTACCCGTTTTCGGACAAGCTAAATGACGCTAGCTTATTGATCACATGGTAAAATTTTCCGAAATACGCAACCTTTTCCACCCCATGCCCAACCCCGATCTCCCACTACTTAAGCAACTCAGCGTCAATAGCGAGCCGTATCACGACCCGCTCTCGCGCTTGAATTGGGATGAGTTGAATCTGGGTGATTTCTGGCTACCGCCCGCAGCGCTTTCGCTTGCTGGATTACCTGAGTTTGAGCGCCAAGATGAGCAAGTGAAACGCCGCTTATCGCAATATGAATTTGTGAATTTCATCCAGGCCGGGTTGTGGCTGGAGGGCCTTTTTGTCGAACGGCTGAGTAAGGCGCTCAAGCACACCGAATCGTTAACGGAATACGCTTACTGCTTGCACGAGATTCGCGAAGAGGCCGGGCATAGCTTAATGTTTCTGAAGCTGATGGAAAAGAGCGGTCTGCATTTGCCGGCGAATAGCTTTCAGCGGCCGTGGCTGGCGGATTTTCTCGGACGCCATGCGCCGATGCATTCGCGCTTGTTTTGCTTGGCGGTGGTGATTGGGGAGGAAGTGCCCGACCGACTGAACCGCTATGTGCGCGCCAATGGCGATGGGGTCAATCCGCTGATCAAGCAAATGTGCCGGCTGCACATTATTGATGAAGCGCGCCATATCGCCCGCGCCCGTGGCGAATTGGAACGGGAGTTGGAACACACCGCGCCGCTCACGCGCAAGCTGCTTTCACCTTGGGTGCGGACTTTGATTGCGCAATTTGTGCGGGCTTTTTATCTGCCGTGCGCCGAGGTCTATGAACTGGCGGGGCTCACGCCCGGCCACCAGTGGCGCGCGCTGGCGCGCAGTAATCCGGTACACCTGGAATTAGTCGCGCAGAACCTCCGCCCCACGCTCAACCTGCTCGCGCGCCACGGTTTGCTTGCAACGCCACACACTTAGAAACTCGCCGCTTCCACTTCCAAGTAAGCACGGTTGATATTGCCGCCCATTTGATCTTCGAAATGGTGTAGTTTTTTCCATTGCGACAGGTCTAGCGTCTTGCGAATCTCGGCATCACTCAAACCCTTTTTGTAACCCGCTTCCACCCCCGCATACAAACTCGCCATGCGTTTGTGCATGGCCGTCACGTCGGCTTTGGTCATGAGCGGGCCATGGCCGGGCACAATGGTTTTAGCGTTCATTTTCTGAATTTCATCCAGGGTGCCGATCCAGGTTTTCACATGACCGTCGCGGAAACTCGGGGTGATCTGATTGACCAGGATATCGCCACCCATCAACACTTTGTCGTCCGGCAAATACACGATGAGATCGCCAGGCGTATGCGAGCCCTTGGGCGCCCACAGCACGATCTTCACGCCGTCGATCACACGTTCAGTGCGCGTGTCCTGTGCTACCGTCACGCTCGCCAGCACCGGTTTGGTGTTGGGAAATTTGCTGCCGCTCAGGGTTTGCACCATGTCGATCCACTCGTAGCCAGTCTTTTCCACTAACGCTTTGCATTGTTGGGTGCTGATGACCTCAGCGCCTTTGAACGCGATGTTGCCGAGCGTGTGATCGCCGTGATGATGCGTGTTGATGATGTGCGTCACCGGCTTAGGCGTCAGCTTGGCGATCGCTTTCGCCAGGTGCTTGCCGATCTTATCGGTGAAACCGGTATCCACCAGGATGACGCCCTTCTCGCCGATGATGGCGGTGGCATTCACCATATAGCCCTGATTGCTTTTATTGGGCAATTCCATCGGGCCGAGCAGCGCATAGACCCGGTCGTTGATTTTTTGCACCTTGGGCGCGGGTAAGGACGCAGCTTGCGCCAGGGTGGAAACCAAAATCAGCAAGCTTGCGGCGACGATCGTTCGCATGACACTCTCCTTAAAATTTCAGTACTGATAGCTTAAATTGCGCCTGGTATAAGAAGCAACACCCGCATGCTAACATCAGTGTCATGCCGCTGTGGACAGCCCTATCACAACATATTTTCGACGCCACCGGCGCGTCATTCCAGGCACGCCATCAGCGCAGCGTGGGTGGCGGCTGCATCAATAGCGCTTATGTCGTGGAAGATGGCCAACAACGTTACTTCGTCAAAACCAACACGCTCGACAAGGCCGCCATGTTCGCGGCGGAAGCCGCTGGGCTGCAAGCCATCCTCGCCAGCCACACACTCCGCGCGCCACACCCGATCTGCCATGGCGTGTCCGACGGCCATGCCTATCTGGTGCTGGAATACATCGAAATGGGAAATGGCAACGAACGTAGCGCAGCGTTGCTGGGCGAACAACTCGCGGCCATGCACCGCGTAACCGTATCACGCTACGGTTGGGATATCGACAACACCATCGGCGCCACACCGCAGATCAACACGTGGCACGACGATTGGATTCACTTCTATGGCGAACACCGGCTGCGCTTTCAACTCGATCTGGCGGCGCGGAATGGCTACCCCATGCAAGCCAATGGGGAGAAGCTAATCGATCGCCTGCCGAATTTTTTCACGACCTATCAACCCCAACCTGCGTTGCTGCACGGGGATTTGTGGGGAGGCAA
>JAUXTZ010000080.1 GCA_030681095.1 Burkholderiales bacterium | reverse complement strand
GTAAAAACGCCCGCCCTCCGTGGTCTCGACGAAATTGGCGCTCACCTCCACGTCGATGAGATGGCCGTTGCGATGGCGGTGCCGGGTTTCGAACCGGTCATAGCCGATTTCGATAATGCGCCGCATGTGCGCCTCGGTCTGCTCCGGGGTCTCGGCCGCTTCGATGTCACTGATGGTCATGGTCAGCAATACTTCACGGGTGTAACCGATCAATTGGCAATATGCCTCATTGACATCGAGGCATCGCCCCTCAACGTCGACTGTCCAGAATCCATCCATGGAGCCTTGCACGATAGTGCGATACTGCTCTTCGGATTCACGCCGCTGGGTCACCTCCTCCGACACGCCAGCAATGCGATATATTTTTCCGTTCTCGTCCGTCACCGGAAACGCATGCGTCAAGATCCAGCGTACCCGTCCATCCTTGCCGACAATCCGGTATTCCAACGCATCCACGCCCGGGTTGACATACAGGCGCTCCACAAACGCCGAAACGCGCGAGCGATCATCCGCATGCACCATGCCGACGAAAGAGCGCGGATGGGCATATAGACTTTCCAGGCTGCGCTCGAAGATTTTTTCATAGGCCGGGCTGGCATAAAGAATGTTCCCGGACGCGACATCGCGAATCCAGAATGCCTCGTTGATGTTGTCCGCCAGTTGCCGGAACCGCTGTTCGCTTTCCCGAAGAGTTCGCTCGGCCTCGACACGATCGCTAATATCGCGCGCAATGGCCACCATCAGGCGCCGACCGCCCGCTTCGTTCGCGCGCAGTTTCACTTCCACCGGAAAGCGCGAACCGTCCTTACGCTGGTGTTCGGTCTGAACCACGCCATCTAGCCCGCTGGCAATGATCTCGTCGAAGCGCGCCGCCAGCATGTCGCGGTTAAAAAAGGGCTTGATATGCTGCGGGCCCATGCCAAGCATTTCTTCCCGTGTATAGCCTAGCGTATCGCACGCCGTTTCATTCATGTCGACAAACCGCATCGACTCCCGATCGATCAAATAAATCGCATCGGCGGAGTTGTCGAGGGCGGCGCGATAGCGCAACAGGGCATCCTGCGCCTGTTGCTGTTCGACCTGATGGCGGTAGAGCGCCAACTCAATCGCGAGTGCCAGCTCGCGCTCGCTCGGCGGCTTGAGCAGAAACGCATAGGGCTGGTTATTTTTGGCGCGCTGAAAGAACGCTTCGTCGTCATGGGCGGTCAAGAATAGAACCGGGGTAGGATGCGTCTCGTTGATGCGCTGCGCGGCCTCGATACCATCCACACCGCCCTCAAGCAGGCTATCCATGATGATCAGGTCAGGCCGCACCTGGGCCGCTTGCGCCAGCGCCGATTCCCCCGAGGCCGCGATGCCGGCGACGCGATAGCCCAGCTTACGAAGCAGCAGAGAAAGCTGCTCCGCCATGAACGCATCATCTTCGACAATCAGAATGTTTTCATTCATTGGATAGCACTTACCCTTAGCCCCAAAACAATGGTTCCGAATTTTGTCGAAGATAACATATTCGGAAAACAAAAAAGCCCGAAGCAAACACCTCGGGCTTTTTAAATAACTACACCCTGCTTAGCGCTTAATCGACAGCCCCTTTTGGCCGGCGTAGTACGCCGCCAGATTGGCGATGTCTTGATCGGTCAAGGTCGCTGCTTGGCCGTTCATGATCACGTTGGTGCGCGCTTTGGTTTTATAGGCTTTGAGGGTGTGGCTCAGATAATCCCCATTCTGGCCGGCGAGTTTAGGGAAATCAGGTACGGTGCTGTTGCCGTCCGGGCCGTGGCACGCGGCACAGGCTGCGGATTTTTCCTTGCCGGCAGCGGCGTCACCGGCGGCCCAGGCTGGGCTGCTGATCGCCACGCTGAATAAGGTTGCTGCGAGTAGCGTTTGTATTTTCATCTTATTCGTCCTGTTATTTGGCTTCGGCGTAGTAGGCCGCGAGATCGTTCATATCTTGCTCGGTCAAACTGCCGGCAATGGCGCGCATGGTGGCGTGCTTGCGGTCGCCGGCTTTGTAGCCTTTGAGCGCGCTCACGATATAGCTCGCGTGTTGGCCGCCGATCTTGGGTACTTGGTAGGTATCGGGATAAACCGTGCGGTAGCC
This sequence comes from Burkholderiales bacterium, assembly GCA_030681095.1. GTDB lineage: Bacteria > Pseudomonadota > Gammaproteobacteria > Burkholderiales > Thiobacteraceae > RBG-16-58-11. The sequence continues at coordinate 31,531 of JAUXTZ010000080.1, read as the reverse complement.
GGGAATGCTGTGGCAACCGGCGCACATGGAACTTTTGCTCTTGCCTGCCGCCGCATCGCCCGCGCCAAACGCGGCGCCGCTCGCAGCAGCCAGGAGAACCAGACTGGCTATAGCGTATTTCTTCATTTTCCTCACTCTTTATTCATTGATGGTTTAAAAACCGGGATCGCACGCGCTTCTTTTGTTGTTTGCACTGCCTGAACGCGGCGTTGCGGGGTATTTTAGACGGCCTACCCCGATGCCGCAAGCAGCGGCCACGCAGTGGTGCTGCGCTAGGTATGGGAGGTCAGGCAGCTTATAAGGTTTTCAAATATTCGATCAGCGCACTTTTTTCAGTTTCAGGTAACCGCGTACCAAAATCGTGGCCTCGATTGCTATTGGCGCGCGCGTTCGTATCGTGGCGGTAGCCATTGCGCTCGGCCTGCGGGCCCTGGGTGATAAAACCTACCTGCACCGGATCGTAAACATCATAGCCGCGCCAAAAAACCGCGGGCCGCTGCGCCGGTGGGGTGAGTAAATCGCGCAGTGTCGGCACCGCACCATTATGCAAATAAGGCGCGCGCGCCCAGATGCCGTCTAAGAATTGGGCCACATAGCCGGTCAAGGTCTGCTCCACCATGCCATCGCGAATCACGCCTTTATCGCGCACCACTTGATTCGCTTTAATCGCCGCTTCTTTGTTCCACGAATTTAAGCGCTCATCATCCGTGCTGATCTCCGCCAGCGGCACCGAGTGTCCGGTGCGTTCCGATGCATGGCAACTTGCGCAGTGCCGATCGAATACTTGTTTGCCCACCGCGGCACGCGCGGTATCGAGGGCAAAAGGATATTTTGGTGCCGGCAGTTTGCGCAGGTAATTCTCCATCCAATGCATCTGCTCTTTAAAATCGCGTTGCGGTTTGACCATAATCCCGAGCGCAGAGTCGATAATCACCGAACGCGGCACCGACGTGGCGCCATCCCAATTCAGCGCCATGCCCGGTTTGTATTTATCCAGATTCCAAATCGATGGCATATCGGCCGGACCGTAGGTACCGTCTTCCGGCATATTCAGCATAAAATATTTGGTGAGATTCATCGGGTCGTCGCGGCCGGGGCCCCAGCCCGGCATATGCGGCCGCTCCATCCAGTCAAAGTTTTGTTCTTTTAGGCGTTGTTGGGTAATGGGAATCAACAGAAAGCGATATATCTGCCGATCCAACCAAGACAGCTTAGTCACCATCGCGATCTCGCTCATGATGTTGTCGGCATTGAAGCGCGGATCGTTCACCGCTTTCTTGAGAAAGCGGAAGAAGCCTTGGATATCGGTGGTATGTCCCGGCCCAGCTGGGATAAAGACGGGGTTGGAATCATGGCTCACGCGATAGCTCGTGGTATGACACACCGCGCAAGTTTGCGACACGCGCGGAAAGCCCACCGTTTTTTTGGTAAATCCGATCGGCGTGTCATGGCCCGGCTCCCACGGCAGTCCTAAGCTCGCGTAGCCGCCCGGCCCGGGCAGATGTTCCGGAAACAGCCGTGGCAGTACCAGATAGAGCCAGTAAGGCAGGCCGGCTTCGTTTTCTCCGCCGATAGAGCCGTATTTGAAGCGCTCTTCGGCGTTGGCGAAGGCCGGCTGCGGCACCTCGCGAAAAAATTTATACCAAGCAGTAAAGCCCCCTACCGCGCCTAGTACCAGCAATACGACGAGCGTAATTTTTAGCCAACGTGGGCATTTGCAGATTGACATGATCGCTCCTCTAGAAAGTTTTTAAATATTCGATCAGCGCCCATTTGTCGGCAGTGGACAAAGCAGTGCCATACGCCGGCCCGTCATGACCTTGGTTGCCGTTACCCGGCACAGTGGTGTCGTACTTGAAGTAGCGCTGCGCACCCTGTTCGGCAACGCTGCTGACAAAACCGACTTGCCGGGGATCGTACACATCGTTACCGCGGTAGAAGTGTTTGGGGCGTTGCTGGGACGGTTGTAGCAACGCCCACAGCGTCGGCACCGAGCCATTGTGCAGATAGGGTGCGCGCAACCACAATCCATCCAGCGGCATATTGGCGTAGCCGAAGGTTTTGCGGAAATGGGTGAATTGATATTGCGGATAGCCGGCATACAGCGTGCCCTGATTCACCATCAATGCCGGGCTGTAGGAATACACGCGATAGGGATCGGTACCGATGGAGGTTAGCGGCGTGACTTGCCCAACCAGCTTGCCGCTAAAATCGCTGCCGCTCGCGCCATGACAGTCGGCGCAATAGCGTTGATAAAGCACAGCGCCCTTGGCGGAAAGCGTCGCATCCACCGGATAATATTGCGCAAAAGCCGGCGGCGCGGCGGTCGCGGACCACGCTTCGATACGTTCGATGGCGGCATGATCAATGATCGGCGGCGTAGCGCCGGTGCCGAATGAGGCCGAGAGATTGCGCTCTTCGACCCGGTCGTTGTTGCCGTCCCAATGCAATTGCATGCCGCGTTTTTTGGCTTGATTCCAAATCGCGGGAAAGTCCGATGCGCCGAACAGCTCTTCTTTAGGTAAGCGTTCGATCGGGAAATTAAAAATCGCCTTCGCCGAGTTGAAGGTATCGACCCGGCCCGGTCCCCAATCCGGTTCAGTGTTGATAAAGCGCAGCCTGTCCATCAAGGCAATGACGCGATCGCGCATCATATGGATTGCGATTGGGTAAACCACATAGCGATCCAGCAGATCCAGCTTCGCCCCCAGGTGTTGCGCCTCGGGAATGATACGGTCCGGGGTGAACTTAGCGCTGCTGGCACAGCGTTGGAAAAATTTCTGAAACGCCATCAAATCCAATTGATGCGAGGGCATGCCGGCAATCAGCATCGGCGGGGCGTCGGCTTTAACGCGCACCGTGGCGCTGTGGCACGCCGCACAATTCAGAAATACCCGGTCCATGCCCAAGTGATGGCGGAGCGACATGCCGACCGGCAAATCCTGTCCCGCTTCGAACAGCATGCCGAGCGATGCATAGCCTTTGCCGGGTAGAAATTCGCTGCACACTTGCGGCAAGGCTTTCCATACCCAATACGGGAAGCCCATATTGCGATCGCCGCCGGTCGAGCCATATTTGAAATGCATGACCGGATCGTCGAATTGCAGCGCGCGATCGCCACCGAAACGCATATAGAAATAAAAGCCAGTCAGTATCAAGATCACCAGCAGCAACATCAAAATGGTCTTGCACCGTACACAGCCAGGCGGGGGAGGATTAGTCGATGGTTCCATAACGGGCCTCAGTCAGCGAGAAAATCACGGATAGGCATGCGCAGCCGCCGGCGGTATACAGCGGCGCAAACTTTCAAATGGCTGGCGCAACAAGCGTTGCGGATCGCCCTCGGCCGCGAGCCTTTGCGTCACATAAGCACGCAAGCCGGCCAACTCGGGCGCCCGCGCCCAACGCTCGGCATCGAAGCCATGCTGCCGCAATGCGGAAGTGGGCGGCATCGGCGTCTTGCCGCGCTTATTCTCCGGGACAGCCCACATACTCAAGCGGTAGAAGATCCGCTCGGCGCAATGATCTATTTTGGCCGTGAGCTGGGCCGCCTCGCCCTGTAAAAAGTTAGGGGGGAAAGGCTCGCCCGTGTCGTGGCACTGCCCGCAGTAACGACGGAAACTGTCCTGCATACCCGAGCCGCCGACTAGGGCGGCAACGCTGGGCTGCACTTGGATCGGGGGCATGGCGCGCGCTGCATGCTGCGGATAAGGCAAGCCCAGCGCCTCGGCGAGTTGCGCCATCCACAGCCGCGCCTGAAATGGCCCGCCGGGGCCAGGTGTCATTTTCTGTAGGGCTGCGTTGACGCGGGCAAAATCGTCGCGAATAAAGAGTGTCGCCGGCCCTTCCTCCGTCGTACGCGGTAACAGAACCAATTGCTCCAAGACTCGGCCATCCGCCAGGCGCGCGCGCAATCCGTCGCGGCGGAAAGTAAGATGGGCAGCACGTCCAACGCGCGGTGTGTCTCCCGATAGGGTGAGCGCAGTCGGTGCAAGCGCGCCGGACACAATCATCTCGCTGACCCTCCCCTGTGCTTTACGCCCTTGAAAATAGAGTGCGGCCGCTAAGCGCGCACCTTGGCCCGCACAGCGCAAGCTGGCGCGTCGCGCCGCGTCTTTGTAGCGGATGCGGCAACTGAGCGCCACGCTTTGCTGCGGCTGGCCGCTCGCGTTGGCAGCCAAGCCCTGGTCGAGCGCCTGCAGATCGCTGCGATCCAGAAGGCTGGCCAGACCCACGATCAAGCGCGCTTTCTCAGGCCCGGCCCACACTTCAAGCGGCGGCCGCACATTCAGCGGCTCGACCCGCGCCGGGATATGCGCGAGTGTCGCCAGCTCAGAGGGCAAGCCTTCGCGCGCAAGGTCAATTTCGTTTCCCGCAAGCAACGCGAGCGGATCGCGATTGGGAAGATCGGGATTGGGAATCGCGAAACCCCTTGGCCAACGCTGTGCAAAGCGTTGATCCAAGCCGGGCGCAAGCTGCTTTAACATTGTCGCATCAGGCAACACACCGGAGAATCCATAGCGCAGCGCCGCACTGAACAAAGCACTGCGGCAGGCATCGCCCGCTTCACCTTCCCCGCATCCTTCGAGCCAGATACGCTGCCAGACGGGGATCAAGTTGGCGCGCTTGGTCGCCGCGTCGATTAAATACGCGACGTCGGTGCCGGTTAATTTCAGACCGTAGAAATCGCCTCCGGCTGCTTTCAAACGTGCCGCGATAGCGGGATTAGCGGAGGTTTCATCCCACAGCGGACGAGCGAACATCGGTGCTTGATTTTGATGGCAGGAAAGACAAATCTCTCGCCGCGCATAATAAATTTTCGGGCGCGCGCCAGCGCGATAATCCTGCACCACTTGAAACTCAAAGCGGCCGGCCGCTTCGTTGTAGCTAATCACTTCCAACACCCCGGCTTTTTCATGATAGCCAAGAAACAAGCGGTCTTTGAGCGCCACCTGTCCCGCTTTGGCTTCGCCATCCACCGCCAGCACCACGCGCGGATAACGAAAAAAATCTGGCGCGCCCGCGCCCCGTTGCAATGATCGGCCCAAGGGAATCAATGTCACTTTTACCGGCGGCAATCCCAGCTCGGGCGCCAACTGCGCGTTGATAAGCTGCAATAGATGCGCAAAAGGAAACGGCACTGGCGCTTGACCGATGAGATAGTCGAACTGCGAACGCCCCAGCGGCGGCACATCCGCTTCAGCGTGGCTAGGCATCGCCGTCAACATCGCGCAGCTTGCGAACAACAGTGCCGCCAGGCGCGGCAGCAAGCGCCGGAGCGCGGCGGTAAGCGATAGGGCGATTTTCTCGACGCATCGTGTGGTCAATCCGCGAGCCGTGAATTGAGCGCGCTGCCAGCTGCGCACTACTTCGCCGCAGTGGTGATGCGCGGCTGCGTGCCGGGCCAACAGTCTTCTTTCACTTTTCCGGCGAGGAAATCGGCCTCGCCCAGCGCTGCCAGCGATTTGTTGTAGAGAACGAAGTTCAGGAGGAAGACGTGATCCATATAGGCTCGGCCTAAATATAAGCCGGGGCGCACCATGCGGATTTCGTCACGTATTTTCAGGCCATTGCGGCCCGCCAGAAAATCAGGCACCTCGCGGTATCCGGGCAACTCATCGGAATAGGCGTAATCGATGATGACGGATTCACGGCGTGAATCCAACAGGCTCTGACCGCAATACAGCTTCGCCGGGAACAACAACCACGCATCTTTGCCATCCACATCGATCTTGGCGATGGCGCCGGTGCCGATGATCGGCCGCAGCACGGCTAAATCTTCGATGCGGTTGCGCAACACGCGCTGGTCGCGGTAAAACACTTTGCCCTTCCACAAGGTCTCGGCCATGATTTCGGCCTTCTTGGCCTTAAACTCTAGGGCCAAACCCTTTAAGCCGCCCACGATTTCGGCCACGCGTAAGCGGCCGGAACTGCCCTTATAAAATACCACCGCGCCCTCGAATGGCCCGTTCGGAATCGGGCCCGCGCTCAGCCGTGCATAAAGTTGATCCAACTGCTCTTGGTTAAGCGAGGCTAAATAAGCCGGTGTCACCTTGGTCAGTTCAGTTAAGGCAATCGGGTACTGATACTCCACCTGCGCTAAATCCGGTTTCTCCGCATAAGCCTCGCCGGCAGCGGCATAGCTGATCTGCGGTTTAGCCGCGAATAGGCTTTTTACTTTGTCGCAAGCCGTGAGCGTAAGCAGCAACGGTGCCAGGAGGAGCAGGACACTGATTTTATGGATGCGCATAATTAGGTCTCCTCACAGGGTTGCCAGGAAGGCGATCAGCGCATTTTTATCGGCCGGCGATAAATCTTCGCCGAAGCGATGGCCCTCGTTTTCCAGTTCGGCCGTGCAAGAGGAATAAACCTCCCACAAAATCGGCATGCGCTCACGTGCGGCTTTTACCGCCGTTACCAACTGGCTGGGATCGGTAGCAATGCTTTTGCCGATGGTTTGTAATTCCAACACCAATTGCTTGGCTTTTGCCGACCCTACGCGCGCGCTCAGACGCTTTTCCAGTTCTTGCGGCTTCAGTTTCGCCGCCAACAGATCGCCGATGAAAGGCTTATGCTGGAAATTACCGACGTTGCCCGCGGATGCGCCCGCTGGCACGCGCACGGTAAAGCCCACCAGCCGCTTTTCATCCTGACCGTCCCAGATGCGAGGACCGATATCGAGCACGATGTCCTGATCCAATTTCAGCGCCTTGGGGATGCGCTGACTGGGATTCAGCAGATCTTGCATCGACGCCACGTACAATTTAAAGCGTCCTTCCACCGACGGATCGTACTTCCAGCAAGCGGGCTGCCGGTCTTTGGCCAGCGGCGGTTTGCCCGGTTGGCTGGCATCGACATAGCTGGAACGGTAGAGCTCATAGGGACCGGGCTCGCCCCAGCCGCACAGCTCCGGACCAATGGCATTGTTATGCATGAAAGGCGCATGCGCCCACAGATTCAACAAAGATAGATTGCGGTAATAGCCACGCCCGCCGCCATTCGGCTCAGGAATATTGGGGTCGGCTGGCCTGGCGCGATAGGTTTCTGACGCAAACTGTTCCCACACATGGCCTTGCATATGATTGGAATGCAGCGCGCGGCAACGATCGGTGCCGATCTCGGACACCGGTGCGGGCACATCGTTACCCAGCCAGTCGGCGCGCAGCCCACTCTTGGGATCGAGGGCGCGGAAATCGACCGCTTGGAACGGTTCTTTATTGCTGGAGTGGCAGCGCGCGCAGTTATCGACAAACACCGTACGGCCGCGGCTCACCGCGTCTTGGCCGAATTGCTTTTCGAGATCGGCAATCAGATCGTCCAGCTCATAACGTGCCGTGGCTTGAGTTTGCTTGAGGCCATTTTCCCGCGCGACCTGCAAATCGGTGGCGTTGCCCTCGGGCGAAAGGAAAAAATCCAAAACGTTTTGCAAGCGGTCTTCCATGGCGCGGAAGTTGGGGCAATCGCGCCGGCACTGCCCGAGATTGAACGGCGTCTGGCCGAAGTTGCGCGCATTGGGATCGAGCTGGCGCAAATCGGTCAGATGATTCAGCCAGCAGGCTTCGGCGCAGGAGCCGATGTTGAAATAGACGCGCTGAATCGCGCCCAGGGCGCCGGTCGAATCGCTGCCGTCTTTCAGAATGTGATGCACGGTTTCGGCTTTTAAGCCGCGTTGCCAGCACTTGCCCGGCTTACCCGGTTCGCACCAACACTCGCCATCCTTTGCACCGGCGGAGCAGGCATCCGCTTTACGCCAAGCGATCACTTGGGTATTGGGGAAGGTAGGCCGCTGCGCGGTATTAATGAGCGCGTTCATGGTGCCGGCGTTGTTCACCTGATCGGTCGGCACGGCCGAGGTATCGGAGGTACCGGGACGGGCATGGGCGAACACTTGCCATTCCAGGCTTTGAGGATGCATGCCCGAAACCATCACCTCGGACATACGCAAATATTGATTGCCGACTAAGCCGCGCAAATTTTCCCACTGCGGATGCTCCGGGTCTGCGGGCGGTTTCGCGGGATTGAAGGCGATATGACAAGTGCCGCAAGCCATGCCGATTCTAAACGGTGGCTCGATCGAGCCGTCCCCTAAGCGGCTCACTTTGGCGTCGGCCCGGTTCGCGTCGCTACTCAATTTACTGTTGTAGCCTTCCCAACTTCCCAGGCTGCCGTTCAATTTCTTCCAGGCAACCGGGTCGAAGCGCGGATTGGGAAATTTGCGCAGCCCCATGGCGCCGGTCGAGGTGCCGAAGGCCAAATAACATGCGCTTTCCCGGCCATTGCGGTGGCCCTGTGGGTCGCTCGCTTCCGGCGGCGCGTCTTTAAAATCGCAGGCGGGGTCGCGGTAACCTTCTTTACCCACAAATTTCAACAGTGTTTCGTCCCCCGGGCACCAATCGAAACCGTAGGTTTCATCGCGACTCTTGGCCGGGCAGTTGGCACTGCCGGGTGTGCAGCAACTGGGATCGTTGATCAAGCCCCAAGTCTTGAAGCGCTGGTCGCGCGCGTCGGCACGCAACACGCGATACCAATCGATCAATACACCGATGCGCTGCTGAAACGTGTAGGTGTGGAAGCGGTCGTTCCCTGCCGTGGCCTTATACCAGATTTCGCGGCCTGCGCGCTGCGACGGCGTGAGCCCCGCTTCGCCTTCGTAGAACCCGGTTTCGGTATAGGGCGTCGTTGCAGACTCGGATGCGGCAGGGGGATTCGCTACCGGTGGCACGGCAACAGGCGTGGCGGTGGCGGGCGGTGCAATGGCAGCGACGGCCAATCCTACCGGTTTTTTGGTGGCCACACTCACGGCAATGAGCACCGTGGCCGCGATCGCTGCCCACAAAATAGGCGATTTCATTTTCATCCCCCACCTCCTGTCGTGATTGCCTTAGAACCTGTCTATTCAAACCTTAGAAGACATTATTCACAATGCAAGCCGCGCATCTTTTTCAAGCCCGGCTGCGTTCGCGCATCACGTCGAACAAATAAGGCATGAGCGGCGTGCTGTCGCCGCTTTGCTTGCGACGATTATGGGTATCGATCAAGGCTGCCTCTAATACGTGTTTGCCGATGCTATGTCCTAATTTCCGGTAGCTTTCGAATTGCGATTCGTCATACCACTGATCGGTGGTGGGTTGATGCGGAAAGCCGGCATGGGTGCGTGCATAGTTCAATAAATCGGCGGACTCCGTGCCGATCAGACCCGGTTTGATATAAATCAACGTGCCGGGTGGGGCGTCGGCATAACGAATCTCGCCCACCGCGCAATAGCCGGCCACTTGGCCCGACTTATCTTGTTTCAAGGGCTCTACTTGGATATCGATGACGACGCCAAAATCGGCATAGCATTTTCGGATCGCGTTGCCCAAATCATCGAAAGTGTTGTTCGGATCGGCGCCGGCATCCACCACCAGAATATTTTGGCAGCGGCGCCGCACCAACTCGTAAATGGCTAAATTTTCAAAGTGCCCGCCATCGGAAAGATAAATGAACGGCGAATCGTAATCCGTCAGCCCCAACAACTCCTTGAACAAATATTTACTGCCGGAACGCGGGCTCTGGCAGGGCCACATCTCGGGATGCGCTGGGTTGCCGCTCCAATGGCCAAGCCGCACATTGAACACCGTCATCAAAAAAGTCAGCGCGGGCGAACTGTGATAACCCATATTGGGCGAGGCGGCGGCGCCGGAGATGGCCATCGCCGACCCCAGCTTGACCCCTTCCAGGTAGTGGGTGCTGGGACGATAGTGGCTGACCAGCTGGCCTTTCTCGTCCGGCAGCAGGAAGTCGTAACCGCAAAACAGCGGCGTGAACGCAAACGCGGCTGCACGCCGCTCCTGCCATGCCAACTGTTTGCCATGCACCATATTCATCGCCGCATTGAGAATCGGATAGGGCCGCTGGCACACGGTCTTGCCATTGACGGTCCGGCACAATGCCGCCAAAGATAAATCGTCGTCGGGGTCGAAACCGGTAAAGGGATGCGGTTCACGCATCTCGCAACGCGAGGCCCCCAGAAAGCAACGCGTTAAACGCTGCCGATAAAAGTAATAAATCGAAAATAAATTGACGTCCACGCGCAGTGCCAATAAGCTCGCGACGAGCAAACAAGCGGCGACAAGAGAAGCCAGCGTCTCAATCGGCACCGCTTTAAAATAGCTCGCTTCCTTGAGCAAGATACTTAAAAAATTCGCATCCGGCTCATATTGCATGAGCGCGCAACTGCTGCAGAAAAAACGCAGCAGCAGTTCTTGCAGCCCCCACGACATTAAACCTAAAAGACCGATAATAAAAATGTAAGGGGTAACGGTGGCCACGCGATCGCGCCAGCTTTTATTGTGCAGCAAACCCGTGCGCGGATTACGCCCCAACACGATACCAGTTGCGGTCGCGCCTACCCAGGTAGCGGCGCCGGTGCTGAGCAGCCACACTTGTGCCCATTTGAAAAAAGCAGGCGCGATGAACACGATGGTGAACACCAGGCCCCAGGCAAAAGCGAAGAAAAGAATCCAGCCGCCCAGCCGCGACCACCATTCGCGCGACTCATGGGAAAAATCGCGCCCCATGAGGCCAATATGCACCATCACCGTCAACGAAAAAAACTTCAGCATGAGGGCGGTACCGAGGGCAGAGACAATCCAGGACCCGCTGTAGCCATACTGGTGCAACCAATCTGCCCAATCCGCAAATACCGACAGCAGCAAGCCGCCGAGGGCGGCGGCAGCCAGCGCGTACAGGATCATCCACAGCATGCGGCCGGCGCCGAAATGCAATTGATCCGGATCGTTGCGATTACACCAGCGTCCCGCAATCCAGCCGAGACTCCAGGGAAAAAGATACGCGGCCGTCCCCCACGCGATCCATTCCAGGTTCGATATCGTGGCTAAGCGGCTCGATCCTACATACAGGCCATAGGCTAAAAACCAAGCGGAAAACAAAATCGGTGCGACCACCAGCGCCAAGATCCAGCCTTGGCGCGTGTAGAACGGGGGCCGCACATGGCGCCTGGTACCGCCGCCCAGATTGAGGCCAACAAACAGCATGGCCACGCTGATACAAACACCCGAAAGAATGAATAAAGGATCGGTGCGCCCCGCTATCACCGCAGCCTCGCCCTCCCATCCCGCCAACCAGCGCCCGCCCCACACCAGGATGCGCGGCGCAATCAACAGCGCGGACAAGTACAACAAAAGCAGCGAAAGATTGAGATAAAGATTACGGATATAGGTTGCCGCCCCCGTCAATGCGTCCGCTGAAAGCAAACCGATGCGCGGCGTCAGATAGTTGCTGTAACTGCGCAGGAAACGCACCATGGCGGATTCTTGACCGCCGGTGTGGAGTCGAGCTTCGGTTTCTTTTACATCGCCATTGGCGCAACGATGGATATAGGCGGACAGCCATCCGCCGATATAACCACCGCCGGAGACAGTAGAAAGATAGTCAAAATGTCGCAGTAGCTTTAATTCGGATAGCGCCTGAATGATGCCCAGATTAAACGTCGCGCTGCGGATGCCACCCCCCGAAAAAGCCAAGCCACATAAGGGGCGCTGACCACCCGAGGCGACGCCATCGGCTGGTGCGATCGCTGCCAGCTCAGCCGCAAAAACCTGGGAGAAAGGGGTGGACGCGACGTTGACTGTGTTTGTTTCTGTGATCATCTCTCGTCCGCATTCGCTACATCATGGGATGATGCCTGCTGTAAAGGGATAACCCGGCACAGCACATCATGAGCAAATCAATGAGGGAAACAGGTGTCGGCTGGGAACATCGCCCCGTCTACCGGTTTTCATTATAGTCAGCCGTACTCGAGTACAAGCTATTTTAAGACGATAGCATGAGTCAAGCCGCAAAAACATGACAGCAATTTGAAAAAAACCTCGCAATATTAGATAATTATGAAGTTCTGTAGTTAAATCACTTCCTTTTTGCTGACCAAGTTTTTCCAGGGTTCCTTACTTGTCAAAGTTAAACGCATTACCGGCTTGCCCCCTGTGGCTGTATAAGCTGCTCCCCTTCTTGCGCTGGTGGCCGATGGTGGACCGCACGACGACCCGTGCCGATCTGACAGCGGGCCTGACGGGCGCGTTGATCGTGCTACCGCAAGGCGTGGCGTTCGCCACCATCGCGGGGCTGCCGCCAGAATATGGTCTGTATGCGGCGATGGTGCCGGCCGTGATTGCCGCGCTGTTCGGTTCGAGTTGGCACTTAGTTTCCGGCCCCACCACCGCGATTTCGATTGCGGTGTTTGCCTCAGTCAGCCCGTTCGCGGAACCAGGCAGCCAGCATTTCATCGGCATGGTGTTGACGCTGACCTTTTTCACCGGCGTGTTCCAATTGATTTTGGGCTTGGCACGCATGGGGGCGTTGGTGAACTTCATCTCGCACACCGTGGTGATCGGCTTCACCGCCGGTGCGGCAATGTTGATTGCGGGAAGCCAGATACGCAATTTCTTCGGAGTTGATATTCCGCGCGGTACGCCTTTTTTTGACACGCTTAAGCTATTCGCGCTACACATCGACAACATCAATCCCTATGTCGCTAGTGTGGCGGCACTGACATTGCTCTCGGGCATCCTGGTCAAAAAATTCATCCCCAAGCTTCCCTATATGATCGTGGCGATGATCATCGGTAGTCTGGCTGCACTATTGTTAAATGATTTCTTCGGTGGGCTCGCACAGACCGGCATTAAAACCATCGGCGCGCTGCCCGCACATCTGCCGCCCTTCTCGCACCCCGATTTCTCTCTCGACGCGATTCGCCATATGATTTTCCCGGCGCTGGTGGTGACCATGCTCGCCTTGACCGAAGCGGTATCCATCGCGCGCTCGGTCGCGGTGAAATCGGAACAACGCATCGATGGCAATCAGGAATTCATCGGCCAAGGCCTGTCCAACTTCATCGGTAGCTTTTTCTCCGGCTATGCCTCCAGCGGCTCTTTCAATCGCAGCGGCGTGAATTACGCTTCCGGCGCCAAGACCCCGCTGGCTGCCGTGTTCGCCTCGATTTTTCTATTGGTAGTTTTGCTGCTGGTTGCGCCGCTCGCCGCTTATTTGCCCAATGCCGCCATGGCCGGGCTGTTGTTCCTGGTGGCTTGGGGCTTGATCGATTTTCACCACATCATCGCAATTGCCAAAGCCAGCCGCGCAGAAAGCGTGATCTTGTGGGTGACGCTGATCGGTACGCTGATCAATCTGGAAAAAGGAATTTTCTTCGGCATCCTGCTTTCGCTCATGTTCTATCTTTATCGCACTTCGCGCCCGCAAGTGCAGGCCGTTGTGCCGGACCCCGAACCAGACAGCTATCACTACATCGATGCCGCAGGCCACCCAGAATGTCCTCAGTTGAAAATGGTGCGTATCAACGGTTCCATCTTTTTCGGCGCGGTCGATCATGTCCAACAGTCGCTGCACGAAATCGGCGAGCATGATCCGCAGCAAAAGCATGTATTGATCGTCGCGTCCGGGGTTAACTTCATCGACATCGCCGGTGCTGAAATGCTGGCGCAAGAAGCGCGGCGACGCGAGAAAATAGGCGGTGGCCTGTATTTCTACCGGATCAAGGAATCGGTCTGCGGCACGCTGCGCAAAGGGCCTTACATCCGCGATGTGGGGGATGAAAACATCTTCCCAACGAAATCACGTCCCATTGAGACGATTTATACGAGGCTTGATGTGGCTATTTGCCGCAATTGCCGAGCCCGCATCTTCAAAGAGTGTCAGACCGCCCTGCCTGACGGCTCGCCCCGCGCATAGCGCTGTTGGATTCTGCGCGTCACTTTCCTCTAAGGGGTGGCGTCTGATAAAATCGCGGTTTTTTGTCAATGGCCTGCGTTATTCGCCGTCCAAGCAGAAACCCCTTTACTGAGCGTCCAAAGATGAGCTTCGTTGTCCGATTTCTGCCCTTCCTGAACTGGTTCCCGATGCGCGGCGAGATGGTTCGCGCCGACTTGATCGCCGGCATCACCGTCGCCCTGGTGCTGATCCCGCAATCTATGGCCTACGCGCAATTGGCAGGCCTGCCCGCTTATTACGGTCTTTATGCAGCATTCTTGCCGGGCATCATCGCCGCACTATGGGGTTCGTCGGCTCAGTTGGCCACCGGACCGGTGGCGGTCGCCTCGCTCTTGACCGCCTCCGCGCTGGCGCCGCTCGCCGCGACCGGCTCCGAGGCATTCGTCGCGCTCGCTATTCTGTTGGCGCTGATGGTCGGCATCGTGCAATTGACACTGGGTGTATTCAAGCTCGGCGTGGTGGTGAATTTCCTGTCGCACCCGGTAATTGTCGGCTTTACCAATGCCGCCGCCATCATCATCGGCCTGTCGCAGCTCAACAAAATTTTTGGCGTCTCCATGGGGCGCAGCGAGCATTTCATCAATGACATATGGGGCGTGCTGCTGCAAATTGGTGAAACCCATCTGCCGACCCTGCTCATGGGCGTATCCGCCTTCGCCATCATGTGGGGGCTGAAGAAATACGCGCCGAAATTGCCCGGGGTATTGATCGCAGTGACGCTGACCACGGTCGTGAGTTTTTCCATCGGCTTCGAGCGCAACAGCGTGGGCCGAGTCGAGCAGATCATGGACAGCGAAGTCCGCTCACTCGCCGGCGACTTCTCGATCACTGAACAAAAAATCGGCGAGCTCAATCAGCTAATCAGCACCAAATCGGCTGCGATTAAAACCCAGGAAAAAGCTGAGAAGGAAAGCAACCAGCACCTTGCCGCCCTGCATTATGAGGTCGAGTTGCTGCGCCTGAGTTTGACGGATCTGGAAGCGGAAAACCGCAAGCGCAACCGGGCGCTGCGCAAATTTATTCTCGAGCGCGTGCCAGGCGGCGCGGGTGAATCCGATCGCTTATATCTCCACGGCCAGGCGCCGCGCGAGCTGAAATCCGATGGCCATCGCTGGCGCATCAAAAAAATCGGCCAAGGCGAAATCAAGCTCGTCGGCGGCGGCGAAGTGGTGGGCAGCATCCCCTCCGGCTTGCCTAGCCTTGCCCTGCCCAAAATCAGTTGGGAGTTGATCGGCACCCTGCTCTCCAGCGCGCTGGTAATTTCGCTGGTCGGCTTCATGGAAGCGATCTCCATCGCCAAGGCCATGGCCGCCAAAACCAAGCAGCGCATCGACCCGAATCAAGAATTGCTTGGTCAGGGCATCGCCAATATAGTGGGTAGCCTGTCGCAATCTTTCCCGGTATCCGGCTCGTTCTCGCGCTCGGCGGTGAACTTGAACGCCGGCGCCAAGACTGGCATGTCCTCCGTCTATACCGGCCTGATTGTGCTGGTGACCTTACTCTTCCTGACACCGCTCCTGTATCACCTACCGCAAGCGGTGTTGGCGGCGGTGATCATGATGGCGGTAGTGGGTCTGATCAACTTCAAGGCAATCAAACATGCCTGGCACGCGCACAAGCATGACGGCATCGCAGCCGTCGTCACCTTCGTTGCCACGCTGGCATTCGCCCCGCATTTGGACAACGGCATCCTGGTTGGCGCTGGACTCGCGATCATTCTCTATCTGCTGCGCACCATGACGCCGCGCGTCGCGATTCTCGGCCGCCACGCCGATGGCACGCTGCGCGATGTCAAAGTGCATAATCTGCCCACCAGCGAGTATGTGGTGGCGATCCGCTTCGACGGTTCGCTCTACTTCGCCAACGTCGCCTACTTCGAAGACGCGATTCTGGAAGCGGCGGCGGATCACCCCAAGGCCAAGCACATTCTGGTGGTGGGCGACGGCATCAACCAGCTCGACGCTTCGGGCGAGGAAGTCATTCATCACTTGGTGGAACGGCTGCGGGACACCGGTGTAACGCTGCTGTTTAGCGGCTTAAAAAAACAAGTGCTGGATGTCATGGAACATACCGGCCTGCGCCAGTTGATCGGCGAGGAAAACATCTTCGCCACAGAAGATATGGCGCTTGAAGTGATTTATCGCCAAGTGTGCGAAATCGATGCTAATACCGAGTTTTGCCTGCTGCGCCCGGCGAGTGGCGCGACCTGAATGCAGCACAGCTTGAAAGTATAAAAACAAACCGTGGAAATCCTGTTGACCTTGCTTCCTATCGATATCGCGGGCGGAGTTGTCGTGTACTGGCTGCTGCTGGGCATGCTTTCCCTGCTGCTGATCGGCTCCCCTAAGCACATCACGCAGCTCATTTTCCCGGCGGGCGCGCTCGGCGCGCTGGTGCTGGCGGGTACCGGCTTGGTCGCGCTCGGCCAAGCGCCGAGTGTCGCGGTACTCCCGCTCGGCCTGCCCGGTTTGCCTTTCCACTTGCGCGTGGATGCGCTGTCGGCATTTTTCTTGATGCTGCTGGGCGCTGCCGGTTTCGCTATTTCCCTCTATAGCGCGGGTTATTTCCGACACATGGAAGCCCGCGCGCTGGCGCTGTTGGCACTGCAATATCATCTCTTTCTGGCGAGCATGGCGCTGGTGTTGCTGGCCAACGACGCGTATTTATTTATGGTGGCGTGGGAGTCGATGGCGCTCTCGTCCTATTTCCTGGTCACCACCGATCACAAGGTGCCGGAAATTCGCAAAGCGGGTTATCTCTATCTGCTCATCGCGCATGTGGGCGCCATCAGCATCCTCTTGGCCTTTGGTGTGATGCAAGGCGGCCACGGCATTGCGGCGTACACCTTCGACGCCATGCGCGCCGCGCATCTGACGCCGTTCTGGGCTTCGATCACATTCTCGCTCGCGTTATTCGGTTTCGGCGCCAAGGCCGGTCTGCTGCCGGTGCATGTGTGGCTACCGGAAGCGCACCCGGCCGCGCCCTCCCCGGTGTCGGCGATGATGAGCGGCATTATGCTGAAGACCGCGATCTATGGTCTGTTGCGCATCACCTTCGATTTTCTGGGTGGAGAAATTTGGTGGTGGGGCGTGTTAGCCCTCACGCTGGGGCTGATGACCGCTTTGTTCGGCGTGATGTTCGCCGCCGTGCAGACCGATATGAAGCGCCTGCTGGCGTATTCCTCGATCGAAAATATCGGCATTCTGCTGGTCGGCATCGGGCTTGGCATCCTGTTCCACGCCAATGGCAAAGAATCGCTCGCCGCCTTGGCCTTGACCGCCACGCTGTATCACGCCATCAATCACGCCTTCTTCAAGAGCCTGTTGTTTCTGGGCACCGGGTCGGTGCTGCATGCGACGGGCGAACGCAATTTGGGCCGTCTCGGTGGATTGATTCGACGCATGCCGTGGGTCGCGACCCTGGTATTGGTGGGCACCCTGGCCATTGCTGGCCTGCCGCCACTGAATGGTTTCGTTTCTGAATGGCTGTTGCTGCAAGCCTTCCTGCTCACGCCCGATTTGCCGCAGCCGTATCTGAATATGTTGATCCCGGTGGCGACCGCAGCCATCGCGCTCGCCGCCGCATTGGCCGCGTATGTGATGGTGAAATTCTACGGCATCGTGTTCCTGGGCCAGCCGCGCGATGAAAAGCTCCGGCACGCACACGACGCCGGTTGGTGGGAGCGTCTGGGGCTCGCTTGGTTAGCACTCGGTTGTATCTTGCTGGGTCTATTCCCGGTGCAAGTCATCCTGCAATTGGATCATGTAACGCAAGCGCTGATCGGCGACTCGCTCGGCATGACCGCCGCCAAAACCGGCTGGTTATTCCTGACCCCGATCGCGCCGGAACGCGCGAGCTATAGCCCGCTATTCTTCCTGCTGGCGATTCTGGTGGTGCTCGCAATCACCTTCCTCGCGGTGCGCCGGTTCTATCATGGTCGCCTGCGTCGCGGCCCCGCTTGGGACTGTGGCTTCCCGGAACAAACACCGCGCATGCAAGATTCGGCGGAAGGTTTTGGTCAGCCGATCCGGCAAATTTTTGAACCGTTCTTTTTAATCGAGCGCGAAGTGCCCAGCCCCTTCGACCGCGAACCGCGTTACCACGGTCGTAGCGAGGACAAGCTGTGGTACGGACTCTATCTGCCGATCGCAAAAGCAGCGGACAAACTCTCCAACCTCATTGGCATCCTGCAGCATGGGCGAATTCATTTGTACCTCATGTACAGCTTCGTCACGCTGCTCTTGATGTTGGTATTGGTGAGATGGTCATGAGCGCGCAACTATCCGGCATTCTGTTCCAATTATTCCAGTCGCTGCTGGTGGTGGTGATCGCGCCGCTCCTGCTCGGCTGGGTCAATCAGTGCCGCGCCTGGCTGCAAAACCGCACCGGCGCGGGTGTGCTGCAACCGTATCGCACCCTGCGCAAGCTGTTTCATAAGGATGCGGTGATCGCGTACAACGCTTCGCCTTTGTTCCGGGTGACGCCGTATATTCTATTTTCTTGCATGTGGCTGGCAGCCGGCGTGGTGCCGATGTTGGCGACTGATTTGCCTTTTTCACCGGCGGCCGACGTGATCGCGCTGGTCGGTATTTTCGCCCTGGCGCGGGTGTTCATCGCGCTCGCGGCGATGGACATCGGCACTTCCTTCGGCACCATGGGCGCACGGCGCGAAATGTTGGTCGCGTTTTTGGCCGAACCCGCGCTGTTGATGGTGTTTTTCACCGCTTCGCTGATCAGCCACTCCACCCAATTGCCGACCATCGTCGAAGCCTTAGCGCATACGCAATTCGCGCTCTATCCCAGCATGGCGTTCGCCGCGATCGCATTCGTGATGATTCTGCTCGCGGAAAACGCACGCATCCCGGTGGATAATCCGAGCACCCATCTCGAGCTCACCATGATCCACGAGGCGATGATCCTCGAATACTCCGCGCGCCACCTGGCGCTGATCGAGTGGGCGAGCAGCATTAAACTGCTGGCCTATACCACCATCGGTTTCGCGTTGTTTGTGCCCTATGGCATTGCCGAGGCGGGCAATTGGGCCGCCTTGCCGCTGGCTTTGGCCGCACTCGGCATAAAGCTGGTAGCGGCCGGCGCCGGTCTCGCGCTGCTGGAAACGATTTCGGCCAAGATGCGCATCTTCCGCGCGCCAGAATTCCTGGGCACCGCTTTCCTGCTCGCGGTATTGGGCATGCTCATCCATTTTCTGCTGGGAGCCTGAGATGTCGGCAACCCTAAGCGGACAATTGATCAACCTGCTGGCGGCGCTACTGCTGTTGATCTCGTTCGCCATGCTGTCGCAGCGGCGCGTGCTGTCCCTGATTAATTTGTTTGCCTGGCAGGGTTTGGTGCTGTCGATCAGCACCCTGGTCGTCGCCATGACCACGCAGCAGCAGCATCTGTATTACTCGGCCGCGCTAACTTTGGTATTGAAGGTCATTATCCTGCCGTGGATTCTGCATCGCCTGATCCGCAAGTTGAATGTGAAGTGGGATGTGGAAACGCTCATCAACATTCCCGCCACCATGCTGGTCGGCATCATGCTGGTGATCTTCGCCTTCAATCTGGCGCTGCCGATTACGCAACTTGCTGGCACCATCACGCGCAGCACGCTGGGCATCGCCATCGCCATCGTGCTGTTGTCGTTCCTGATGATGTTGACGCGGCGCAAGGCGATCCCGCAAGTGATCGGCTTTTTGGCCATGGAAAACGGCCTGTTCTTCGCCGCGACCAGTGCCACCTACGGCATGCCGCTGGTGGTGGAACTCGGTATTGCGCTGGATGTGCTGGTGGGGATGTTTATTCTCGGCATCTTCTTCTTCCAGATTCGCGAAGCCTTCGACAGTCTCGATCTGAAGCACATGGAAAAACTCAAGGACGAATGAAGTGGAAATTCTCTGGCTCTTAGGCGCGCCTTTGTTTGGCGGGATTTTTCTGGCGACAGTGGGCTGCCGCCGCTTTGCGCCCGAGGTGAATGCGGTGTTCAGCTTCTCCACTTTCATCGCTGCAGCGGTGTTGACCACGCGCATTATCAATGACGGCCCGATCACGGCCTTCAACGAACAGTTCTTTATCGATTCGTTCAATGTGTTCCTGGTGGCACTGACCGCCTTCGTCGCCTTCACCACCTCGCTCTTTTCGCGTCCTTACATGCGCATCGAGCAACATCACGGCCGGCTCACCATCAATATGCTGCGTCTGTATCACAGCATGTATCAGTTGTTCACCTTCACCATGCTGCTCGCGCTCACCACCAACAATATGGGCATCATGTGGGTGGCGATGGAAGCGGCGACGCTGACCACCGTGCTGCTGGTGAGCTTGTATCGCACCCCAGCCAGCCTGGAAGCGGCATGGAAATATTTCATCCTGTGCGGCGTGGGCATCGCACAGGCGCTGTTCGGCACCATCCTGCTCTACTTCGCGGCGGAGCGCGTACTGGGGCCGGGCGGCAACTCGCTCTTGTGGACGCACTTGAATGCCGTGAAGACGCAATTGGAGCCGACCGTGCTGTCGCTGGCTTTCGTGTTTTTGCTGGTGGGCTACGGCACCAAGGTGGGCTTGGCGCCGCTGCACAACTGGCTACCGGATGCGCATGCCGAAGGCCCGACGCCCGTCTCGGCGGTGCTCTCCGGCCTGCTGTTGAACGTGGCGCTGTACGCCGTGGTGCGCAGCAAGGTGTTGGCTGATGGTGCGCTCGGTACGGATTTCGCCGGCAATTTGATGATGGGCTTCGGCCTGCTGTCGGTGGTGGTGGCGGCTTTTTTCTTGTCGCGGCAAAAAGACGTGAAGCGCATGTTCGCCTATTCCTCGATCGAACACATGGGTCTGGTCACCTTCGCCTTCGGCATGGGCGGGGCGGTGGCCACCTTCGCCGGCTTGCTGCACATGACGGTGCACTCGCTGACCAAATCCGCGATCTTTTTCGCCGTCGGTCATGCCACGCAAACCACCGGCACCCAGCTCATGGAAAATATTCGCGGCGTGATGCAGCAAAGCCCCACCATTGGTTGGGGACTGATGCTGGGCACGCTGGCAATTCTGGGCATGCCACCATTCGGCGTGTTCGCCAGCGAATTTTTGATTCTAACCACCGCCATGCACAGCCATCCGTGGGCAACACCGATTTTATTATTGGCGCTGGGCGTGGCCTTCGCATCGATTTTCGCCAAAGTGCAGCCAATGGTGTTCGGCGAAACGGATGCGCCGCATCTGCCCCATTCGCCCGCACTGGTGCCGGTGTTTGTGCACCTGGCCTTGGTGTTGTTGCTGGGGCTGTTCATTCCGCCCTACCTTGCCGGCTGGTATCAGCAGGCTGCGGCGCTGCTTGGTAAATAAGACTGAATCATGCGACTCGAAGACTTGAACATTGATTATCAGACGCTGCCCGGCGCGATCCCCGCTTGGCGCGCGCAGATCGGCGCCGACCGTTTGCAGCCAGTGTGCGCACAAGTGCGCGAGAGTGGCGGACGCTTGCTCGCCCTGTGGGGCAGCGACGAGCGCGCGAGTGGCCAAGGTTTCACCTTGCACGTCGCGCTCACTACGCATCCTGGCTTGTTGGTGTTGAATTTGGCGCTCGACGCGAACCAGCCCGTCTACCCAGACATCAGCGCGATCTTTCCCCAAGCCGAGCGCATGCAGCGCGCCGCCTATGACATGCTCGGCCTATTCGCACAAGGCGCGGTGGATCAGCGCAAATGGATGCGTCATGGTTGCTGGCCTGAGGGCCAGTTTCCGCTGCGCAAGGAATTCGACTTCACGCAGAAAATGACGGCTGGGCTCGACGCTTATCCCTTCATCCCCGTCGTCGGCGATGGCGTGCATGAAATCCCCGTTGGCCCGGTACATGCGGGCACCATTGAACCCGGCCACTTCCGCTTTTCGATCGTGGGCGAGCGCGTGCTGCGCTTGGAGCAGCGCCTCGGCTACAAACACAAGGGCATTGAAAAACTGGCCGAGACCATGGATGTCTTGCAGGGTGCGAAGCTCGCGAGCCGCGTCTCAGGCGACTCCACCTGCGCTTATGCCTGGGCCTATGCCATGGCGCTGGAGAGCATGACCGGCGTCACGCCGCCACCGCGCGCCTTGTGGCTACGCGCCTTGTTGCTGGAGCGCGAGCGTATACACAATCACTTGGGCGACTTGGGCTATCTCGGCAACGATGTGGCGCTGTCCTTCGGCTTCGCGCAATTCTGGATTTTGAAAGAAGATGTGCTGCGCGCCAACGGCGAATTGTTCGGCCACCGCTACTTGATGGATCGCATCGTGCCTGGCGGCGTGGCCTGCGATCTGCCCTCGCCGGGCAAGCCGCGCTTGCTGGTGGAAGCGGAACAGTTGGAGCAGGAAATCGGCACGCTGCGCGCCATCTACGAAGAGCACGCCGGGGTGCAAGACCGCTTCTTGACCACTGGCCGCGTCTCGCCCGATCGCGCCGCCAAGCTGGGGCTGACCGGCCTACCCGGCCGTGCCAGCGGCCAAGCTTGGGATCTGCGCGCGCAATATCCGTGCGCGCCTTACAACGAACTGGATGTGCGCATGGCCACCCATCGCAACGGCGACGTGGCAGCGCGCGCCATCGTGCGCATCGAAGAAATATTGGAATCGCTGCGCCTGACGCGGCTGATTCTGGACAAGCTGCCCGAAGGCCCGATCATCGCGCCTGTGCCGTCCACACCGGCTGGTGCTTTCGGCATCGGCATGGTGGAAGGCTGGCGCGGAGAGGTGTTAATCGGCTTGCAGGCCGGCGCCGACAATCGCATCGACCGCATGCATCCGCACGACCCCTCGTGGCAAAACTGGCCCGTGTTGGAGCACGCGGTGATCGGCAATATCGTGCCCGATTTCCCGCTGATCAATAAATCGTTCAACTTGAGCTATACCGGACAGGACTTGTAGCCATGTATCAAATCCTGAAACAAATTCTCAAAACCGGCATCAAGACCGAGCCGCATCCCGTCGCCGACGACACGCTCAGAACCGAAGTACAAGGCCTGCAAGCGGACATCTTGCGCGTGTTCGGCCAAGCCATCTCCATCCGCCATGTGGATGCCGGTTCGTGCAACGGCTGCGAATTGGAAATCCACGCGCTGAACAATCCTTACTACAACATCGAAGGGCTGGGCATCAAATTCACCGCCAGCCCGCGCCATGCCGACATGCTGCTGGTAACCGGCCCGGTGGCCAAGCACATGGAAGTCGCGCTCAAACGCACTTACGATGCCACGCCCGAACCTAAATTCGTGGTCGCCATCGGCGATTGCGGCTGCACCGGCGGCATTTTCGGCGAAAGCTATGCGAGCTGCGGCCGCGTGTCGAATGTCATCCCGGTGGATGTCGCGGTCCCCGGTTGCCCACCCACCCCCATCGCCATCATGCAAGGCATCCTGGCCGCGATCAGCGGCGGTAAATAAGCCGGCGCACCCCTTTCGCAATAGGGATGAGCTTGATTTCCATAAGTTTCATCTATCCCGCCTAAAGAAATAGCCTAAGCTTGCCGAAATACCTCCTGCGGACCAATTTTCTCGCGAAAGGAGCCGCATATGACTTCCCCGACAGATTTCTTCATCATTTCAGGCGTGCAGGAAGACGGGAAAAAACTACGCCCGACCGACTGGGTCGAGCGCATTTCCTCCACCCTGGCGTGTTTTGATGAGAACCACCGCTTGCACTATTCAGTGAGCGTGCAACCTTGCTTGATCGATGGCGAGAAGTGCCTCGTGGTGGCGCGCTGCCTGGAAGAGAGCAACCCAGCCGCCTACGAATTCGTAATGGAATTCGCCCGCAGCAACAAGCTGCGCATCCTTCCCGATCGCCGCACGGATGAACGCGCCTTGCCGTGCGCCATTCCAGCCGCTCCTGCCGGAAAAGATAAATAACGCTGCTTTAACGCTTTGCCACGCAGGCCAACTTGCCCGATGGGAAAATGCTATCCTCGTTGGAATTTTTCCACATCGAGCGAATCATGGGTAACCGCCTTTCCAAGATCTACACCAAGACCGGCGATGACGGCAGCACCGGCTTGGGCGATGGCATGCGCGTGGCAAAAAACAGCGCGCGCATCGAAGCCATCGGCGACATTGATGAGTTGAATAGTCAGCTTGGCCTGCTGCTGACGGAAAAATCCTTGCCGGATTCCATGCATATCACCCTGACACGCATCCAGCACGAGCTTTTTGAGCTCGGTGGCGAACTGTCGATTCCCAACTATGTACGGATAAGCGATGCGATGGTGGCGCAATTGGAGCAGGAGTTGGATGCGATGAATGACGCGTTGTTGCCGTTAAAAGAATTCATCCTGCCGGGCGGTTCGCGCCCAACGGCGCTGTGTCATGTGGCGCGTGCAGTATGCCGCCGCGCGGAACGGCGCTTGGTAGCGTTGAATCTGCAAGAACCGGTCTCCCCCGCCGCGATGAAATACCTCAACCGCCTATCCGACCTGCTGTTCGTGATGTGCCGCGCGATCAGTAAGGAATTAGGAGTACCGGATGTGCTGTGGCAACCGAGAAGTTAGAATTCAGGGATCTTGAATCCTGCACTACTAAGCTGATTCTCTTTCCGGTGTCGCCGAGATTTTATGGATGGCCAAATCGGCGCCCATGAACTCTTCTTCCTGATCCAGGCGAATGCCGATCATAGCTTTGAGCGCGCCATAAATCACAAAGCCACCGACCAGCGCGATGCCAATCCCGAGCAGCGTGCCGATCACTTGCGCACTCAAACTCACCCCACCCAAGCCGCCCAGCGCCTTCGCGCCAAAGATGCCGGCGGCGATGCCACCCCATGCGCCACATAAGCCATGCAGCGGCCATACGCCGAGCACATCGTCGATTTTCCATTTGTTTTGCGTGAGCGTGAACATGTAGACGAACAGGCCACCCGCGACGCCGCCGGTGACCAGCGCGCCGACCGGATGCATGATGTCCGAACCGGCGCACACCGCGACCAGACCCGCAAGCGGGCCGTTGTGCACGAAGCCCGGATCGTTCTTGCCCACCACCAGCGCAACCAGCGTGCCGCCCACCATCGCCATCAGCGAGTTGATGGCGACCAGGCCGCTAATTTTGTCGATCGATTGCGCCGACATGACGTTGAAGCCGAACCAGCCGACCGTCAGCACCCATGCGCCGAGCGCCAGGAAAGGAATGCTCGACGGCGGATGCGCGGCCATCGCGCCATCTTTACGATACCGACCGTGGCGCGCGCCGAGCAATAGCACCGCAGCCAGACCTACCCAACCACCCACCGCATGCACCACCACCGAACCGGCGAAATCGTGGAACTCGGCGCCGAATTGCCCACTGAGCCAGGCCTGCACGCCAAAGTTTTTATTCCAGGCAATGCCTTCAAAAAAGGGATACACCAAGGCCACCAACATAAAGGTCGCTATTAACTGCGGATAGAATTTGGCGCGTTCTGCGATACCGCCGGAGACGATGGCGGGAATCGCCGCTGCGAAAGTGAGCAGGAAGAAAAATTTCACCAGATCGTAACCATTTTTCTGCGCCAAGGTTTCGGCGCCGGTCATGAAATGCATGCCGTAAGCGATGCCGTAGCCGATAAAGAAATACGCCACCGTCGAAACACAGAAATCGACCAATATTTTAACCAGGGCATTGACTTGATTTTTCTGGCGCACCGTACCCAACTCCAGAAATGCGAAGCCGGAATGCATGGCCAACACCATGATCGCCCCCAGCAAGATAAATAAGGAATCTGTTCCGACTTTTAGCGTTTCCATTGCTCACCTCATCTGAATAAAATCATTAATATAAAGCAATTTATATTCCAAATTATTATCATGTTGTTTTATATGCTTTTTATTATTTTTCACAAGTCTTCATTCAATTACTGAGCACAAAGTTGGTGCGCATGAATACTTTTTGCACCAAATTCGGGCCTTATGACAAAAGTATGTATTTTATTTAATTAAAGTATCGATTAGAAGCGGCGATAACGATGACTCACGCATAAATTCAACTCCATTTAAAGCATGATCATGAGCTGGAATTTTATCCCTCGACCTTTTCGCCGCGAAGCCGATGCGCCCTCTTCGACCAATGTCGAGGCCACACCCACACCGCATGCAGCTTGTACCGCAAACGATTCCGCTATCACCGAGGCGCGTCAGAGCACCCTGTTCCTCGCGCGCCAAGCCATATTCGACGCCACGGAGAAAGTGCGCGCATTTCAATTACTGGTGCGCAAAACCGGTTTAACGCCCGAAGCCGCGCCCGAGTCGGCCGAGTCCGCCGCGCGCTTGATCGTCAATACCTTAAATACTTTTGGCGCGGCCGAAGCCATGGGCGATCGCTTAGCTTGGGTGACGCTGCCCGAGCAATCGCTCGACAGCGATATTGTCGAATTACTACCAAAGGCTAAATTTATTCTGGGGTACCCGGCTGCGTATCTTGTTTCTGCCAAGGAAGAAGCGCGCTGTGCGCAGCTATTGAAACAAGGATTTAACTTGGCCTATACCTGCCAAAGTGCGGGGAATGAACTCAGCAACGTGGCCAACGTTGCAAATTATGTCGTGTATGACCTCGCGCAGCAAAATCTTCAAGATATTGCCAAACTCGATCGAGCGGTCAAACCGCATGGTCTGCAACGGCTGGTGCGCAACGTCAACACCCGCAGCGATTTCGATGCCTGCAAAGCCTTTTGCTTCGATTTATATCAAGGAAATTTCTTCGCCAAACCCGAGACACTCGCCAACAATCGCGTTGATCCGGGGCGCTTACGGGTGGTGGATATTTTTAACCTGGTAATGAACAAGGCCGACGTGGCCCAGATCGAAGACGCCTTTAAGCATGATGTCGCGCTCTGCTATAGCCTGCTGTGTTACATCAACTCGGTCGGCATCGGCTTGCAATACAAAGTATCTTCGATCAAAAACGCGGTCATGCTGCTTGGTTACGAATTCTTGTGGCGCTGGCTGTCGCTGTTGATCTACGCTGGCATCGACCTCTCCGCCGCGCAGCGCGTGCTGCTCAACACAGCTATCATCCGCGGCCGCCTGACTGAATTATTAGGGCAAATGAAACTACCAGAGAAAGAAGCAAATTCCCTATTCGTAGTCGGCATATTTTCCCTGCTCGACGCGCTCATGGGCGTCCCGATCGAGCAAGCCCTATCGCGCCTGAATTTACCCAAGGAAATCGGCCAAGCCATCAGCCAGCGCGAAGGCAAATATGCCCCCTATTTCGAACTCGCCTTGGCCTTCGAATCCAACAACTTGGCACTCGCCGAGCGCCTATGCGCAGCACTGGAAATTGATCTGACTGCGGCCAGTCGCGCCCACATAGCCGCCATTGAATGGGCGGGTATGATCGCTAAATAAGCTACCGGACTCCGTCCCTCCCTACTCTCCTAGAATTCCCCTATGCCCGTACATATCTGGAATGGGCTAAATTCGGTATAATTTCAGCTTTTTGGGACGTGCATGGCTCTGATCGTACAGAAATACGGCGGCACTTCGGTAGGCTCCATCGAGCGCATTAAAAATGTCGCCCAGCGGGTTGCCCGCTTCAAGGCGCAAGGCCATCAAGTAGTCGTGGTGGTCTCCGCCATGACGGGCGAGACCAATCGCCTGATCGGCTTGGCGAAGGAAATCCAGTCGCATCCCGACCCGCGCGAGATGGATGTATTAGTCTCCACCGGCGAGCAAGTTACCATCGCCCTACTCTCCATGGCGCTGATGGAAATGGGGCTCAAGGCCAAGAGCTACACCGGCGCGCAGGTGCGCATTCTCACGGATGCCGCCCATACCAAGGCGCGCATTTTATCCATCGACGAAGAAAACCTGCGGCGCGATCTGGATGGCGGGCATGTAGTCGTGGTGGCCGGTTTCCAAGGCGTGGATGAAAAGGGCAATATCACCACGCTCGGCCGCGGCGGTTCGGATACCACCGGTGTGGCGCTCGCCGCCGCGCTCAAGGCCGACGAATGCCAGATCTACACCGACGTAGACGGCGTCTACACCACTGACCCGCGTATCGTGCCCGAGGCACGCAAGCTCAAAACCATCACCTTCGAAGAAATGCTGGAGATGGCGAGCCTGGGCTCCAAAGTACTGCAAATCCGCGCGGTGGAATTCGCCGGCAAATATAAAGTTAAGCTGCGCGTGCTCTCTAGCTTCGAGGAAGAAGGCGAAGGCACGCTCATCACATTCGAGGAAGACACCATGGAACAACCCATCATCTCCGGTATCGCCTTCAACCGCGACGAAGCCAAGGTCACCGTGCTCGGCGTGCCCGATCGCCCCGGCATCGCCTACGCAATCCTGGGCCCCGTGGCAGACGCCAATATCGACGTGGACATGATCATCCAAAATGTCGGTGCCGATGGCACCACCACCGACTTTACTTTCACCGTGCATCGCAACGAATTTACTCGGGCGATGGGGATACTGAAAGATGTACAAAGCACGATCGGCGCACGCGAAGTCAAAGGTGACGACAAGACGGCGAAAGTCTCCCTCGTTGGCGTGGGCATGCGCTCTCACTCCGGCATTGCCTCCAATATGTTCAAAACCCTCGCCGCCGAAGGTATCAACATCCAAATGATCTCCACCTCCGAAATCAAAATCTCGGTGGTGATCGACGAAAAATACTTGGAACTCGCCGTGCGCGTACTGCACAAGGCATTCAACTTAGAGCAAGCGGCGTAAAATAAGCCAATTGAGTTTGACCGGGGCAAGGATTCGCTAGTATCCTTGCGCCCTTTCGGAGAGATGGCCGAGTGGTCGAAGGCGCTCCCCTGCTAAGGGAGTATGCGGGCTTAAACCTGCATCGAGGGTTCGAATCCCTCTCTTTCCGCCAAATACAAACGGGAGCCCTGTGGCTCCCGTTTGTATTTGGCGGAAAGAGAGGGGTTTTTAGCCCCCCGCATCGCCAAAGACTAGAAATTAAAAGCAATCCAAAGTAGAATCACGCCTCTTTTCAAATGCGCCCGTAGCTCAGCTGGATAGAGTACTTGGCTACGAACCAAGGGGTCAGGGGTTCGAATCCCTTCGGGCGCACCAGACAGAACAAGGGCTTGCAGAAATGCAGGCCCTTTTGCTTTTTGCCCTGTGTCATCATTTGTTAAAACACGGTTTTAACTGTTTTATCTGTGGTTGAAAAGGTATTCTGAATATCCCAAACTCCAAAGCTACCCTGGACTTCCACCCCAAACATCAGGCATTGCCTGAAAATTAGCTTGTTAGTCCCTGAATCCGCGATATAATTTCTCTCCCACGTCATGTCTATGCTTTCGTCATTTTGCTGACGGCTCGGGGTGTCGTCGCCGTGTCATGATAGGTGGTCAAGATAGCCAGCTTTTTGCAGTCGGCGAGAAATTAAAAGGAGATAACCCGTGTCGCGAATGCAAGGCAAAAGTTTTATTCAACGCGGCTTCACGCTGATTGAGTTGTTGGTGGTCCTGGTGATTCTCGGCCTGCTGATCGGCTATGTGGGGCCGAAGTATTTTGCGCAACTCGGCAAATCGGAAGTGAAAGTCGCGCGCGCGCAAATCAGCGCATTCTCTAAAGCGCTAGATCAATATCGTTTGGATCTCGGCCACTATCCCAGCACCGAGCAAGGCTTGAGCGCGCTGGTGGCGAAACCCGCCAGTGAATCGAAGTGGGAAGGCCCCTATCTTGAAAAAGCCGTTCCCAAAGATCCCTGGGATCGGCCCTACCAATACAAGAACCCAGGCGAGCACGGCGACTATGATTTGCTTTCCTTAGGCAAAGACGGCGCGGCGGGTGGCACGGGCGATAACGTGGACATCACGAGTTGGTAAGGCAAAAGGTTCTTTAACCATGCGCTTCAACGTCAAAGCCATGCGCGTCGGAGAAGGGCTCACCGCCCTGGCGCTAGACGCGGCGAACGAGATCGACGCGGCGCGCCAAGTCGAGGCGCAGGGTTATACCGTGCTCGCAGTTTCGACACGCAAGGGTTTGGCGTGGTTTTCTCGCGGCAATTCGCACTTTCCCTTGGTGCTTTTCAGTCATGAGCTGCTCGCGTTGCTGAATGCGGGCTTGCCGCTGGTGGAAGCGGTCGAGACGCTGGCGGAAAAAGAGCATCGCCCAGAAGTGAAGCGGATGATCGAGCAAGTGATCAGTCAACTTTTCGAGGGCAAGACCTTGTCGCAAGCGCTGGAGCAATTCCCCGCCACGTTTCCCGCGCTGTATGTATCTACCGTGCGCGCGGCGGAGCGCACCGGCGATTTGTCGGAAGCGCTCACGCGCTATATCGCGTATCAAACCCAACTCGATTCGGTAAAAAAGAAGCTGCTGTCGGCATCGATCTACCCGATATTGCTCTTGAGTGTGGGCGGCTTGGTGACGCTGTTCCTGCTGGGTTATGTGGTGCCCAAGTTCAGCCGGATTTTCGAAGGCATCGGGGGCGATATTCCGCTGTTGTCGAAACTGCTGATTCAGTGGGGCGTATTAATTGAAGCGCACGCGGCACAAATGGGCATCGGTGCGCTGGTGATGGTAGGGCTCGCTGTTTATTTGGCGCGCTTGCCCGAGACCCGGCGCTGGGTCGGGCGCACCCTGTGGGGCATCCCCGCCATCGGCGAACGCATGCGGGTATATCAACTGGCGCGCTTTTACCGCACGGTAGGCATGCTGTTGAACGGCGGCATTCCCGTGGTGACCGCGCTGGAGATGGTAGAAGGTTTATTGCATCCGACGCTACGCGGTTTGTTGCATCGCGCGGCGGGCGAGATCCGTGAGGGCAAGCCGATTTCGCAGGCGATGGAAAACCATCGCCTCACCACGCCGGTGAGCCTGCGCATGCTGCGCGTGGGGGAGCGCACCGGACGCATGGGCGAGATGATGGAGCGCATCGCCGGTTTTTACGATGAGGAGATGGCGCGCTGGGTCGATTGGTTCACGCGCCTGTTCGAGCCGATCTTGATGGCGCTGATTGGCGTGATCATCGGCGGCATCGTGGTACTGATGTATATGCCGATCTTTGAACTCGCGGGGAGCATTCAGTGAGCAAGCTACCCAACACCAGCGCGCATCACGCCGTCACGGAGATGGCGGACGCGCGCAAGATTCCCAACGACATCCTGCAGTCGGCACGCGCCGAGGCGGTGCGCACGCGGCGGCGCATGGTGGAGGTGCTGGAGGAAAAACTCGGCCTGCCGCCCCCGGCGTTTACCGCCAGCCTGGGGTTCACCCTGCACTATCCGGTGCTGTCGATGGATCAGTTGCAGCGCTTAGCGCCCGCCTTCGACTTACTGCCGTTCGCGCAAGCAGCGCAAAAAGCGTGTGTAGTGTTTCGCGACGAAAAGGGGGCCGTGCTGGTGGTGGCGGGCGATCCGTTCGCACACGGTTTGACCAACTGGGCCGAGGATCGCATGCCCGGCCCCTTCACCTGGTGTTTGGCGCACCATGCCGACGTGGCGGCATTCCTGGCGCGCTTCGAGGAATCGATCCGCAGCATGGACAACGTGCTTACCTTGGAGCAAGGTGAGGTCACGGCTGCGCATTTGGAAGACCTCACGCTGAAGAGTATCAGCGAAGACACCAGCCCGGTGGTGCGTCTGGTGCATTCGACTCTGTACGACGCGCTGAAAGTCGGCGCCAGCGACGTGCATCTGGAAACCGTGAGCAACGGCCTCGTCATCAAGTATCGCATCGACGGCGTGCTGAGCCAGATCGGCTCGGTACAGCGCATGGAATTCGCCGAGCAAGTGGTGTCGCGCGTCAAAGTCATGTCCGAGCTGGATATCGCCGAGCGGCGCGTACCGC
>JAUXTZ010000070.1 GCA_030681095.1 Burkholderiales bacterium | reverse complement strand
AATATTTTTTCATTTTTTAACAGACATTCCCTCCCCCTTGCAGGGGGAGGGCTAGGGAGGGGGTAGAAATGTGGCGCCTCCACCGAACCAACCCCCATCCAAACCTTCCCCCAAAGAGGGGGAAGGAAACACCATTTCAGACGGATTATTTTGGTTCAGTACGGATGACCAAAACGACAACTGAAAAACGCTATCGCATTGGCGACATGGCCCGCTTGTTGGGCCTGAGCACCGACACTCTGCGCTACTACGAAAAGATTGGCTTGTTGCCACGCGTGGGCCGTAGTGGCG
The DNA here is from genome assembly GCA_030681095.1 of Burkholderiales bacterium. GTDB lineage: Bacteria > Pseudomonadota > Gammaproteobacteria > Burkholderiales > Thiobacteraceae > RBG-16-58-11. The sequence continues at coordinate 17,334 of JAUXTZ010000070.1, read as the reverse complement.
CCGGGCTGCGTGAATACGGGGAGCGCGATGTGTCGCGGCTGCGTTTTATCCAACGCGCTCAGAAAATGGGCTTCAGCCTGGCTGAGATCGCCCACTTGCTCGCCATGCGCGAGAACCCGCAGCAGGCCCGCGATGATGTACGTACGCTCACCGCAGCTAAGCTCGATGAAGTCGAAGCGCGCCTCAAAGAGCTGACGCTGCTGCGCGATGAATTGCGCCTGCTACTCAATTTATGTCGCGGCGCGAAAGACGGCTGCCCGATCATCGAAACGATAGATAAGCCAGGCAAGAAAAAACCGCGCGGCAAAATTTAATCCGCGCTCAAGGCGCCGGCGGCTGCATTTTTTTCTCAATATCACCAGGCAAGCCGTCGTTGGTAAGCTATATTGGGATTGGTTCAGCTTGACTGGAAACCATGAAAAAGACGCTTGCAGGATTACTGGTGCTATTGATTTCCTTGCCCGTCCATGGCGAGGGGAAATCAGTGCAAACGCCGTACAAGCCGGCCAAGGTCGTGTTCGATATTTTCCTGGACGACCCGAACAAGATGGGCAGCGCGCTCTACTGGCTGCGCTCGTTGATGAACCCACTGCTAGACTCGCCATATGACTATTCGCCTGAGGAATTAAGCATAAAAGTGGTCATCCACGGCACGGAAATTGTTACCGTGGCCAGGAAGAATGAAAAGAAATACCAGGAGGTTGTCGACCGGATGCGCTACTACGCCGAACTTGGCGTGGAGTTCAAAGTCTGCGGTCAGGCGTCGGAAGACTTCGGCTACTCAGTAAAAGATTTTCAGGACTTCATCCAGGTTGTGCCCAACGCCATCACCGAACTTGCCCACTGGCAGCAGGAGGGGTATGCGCTAATCACCCCTCAAATATACGTAAAACGAATTCCAATCGAGAAAATCCGCTAAGGTTCTTACTCGTGTTTAGCGGCAGCTGAACCGAGTTGCATGAGAGTGTGAGCCTATTGCTTCACCCGCCGCAGCGCATAAATAGCCGGCAGCACGAACAACGACAACAACGGCGCGGTGAGCATGCCGCCTACCATGGGCGCGGCGATGCGGCTCATGGCTTCCGAGCCCGTGCCGGTTCCGATCAAAATCGGCAGCAGGCCGGCCAAAATCACCGCCACGGTCATCGCTTTTGGCCGCACGCGTAGCGCTGCGCCGTCGATCAGCGCGGCGTGCAAATCGGCCTGGGTGTTGAGCTGGCCTGCCGCGCGATGGCGCGCGAGGGCGTCGTCCAGGTAAATCAGCATGATCACGCCGAATTCAGCCGCGAGCCCGGCGAGCGCGATCATGCCGACGCCGCTGGCGATGGAAAAATTGTGGCCCAGCAGATACAGGAACCACACCGCGCCGACCAGCGCGAAGGGCAGCGTACCGAGGATCATCAGTGCGGGTGCGATGCGCTTGAACGTTAGAAACAGCAGGATGAAAATGATTCCGAGCGTCATCGGCACCACCCACACCAAGCGTTTCACCGCGCGCTCGAAATATTCGAACTGCCCCGACCAGGCGAGCGAGTAACCGGCGGGTAATGGCAACTCGCGCTCGATCTTGGCCTTTGCTTCCTTGACGAAGCCGCCCAGGTCACGATCACGAATATCCACATAGACCCAGAGGCTGGGGCGCGCGTTCTCGCTCTTGATCATCGGCGGGCCATCCACGATGGCAATAGTGGCGATGCTGCCGAGCGGCACGGTGGCGCCGCTTGCGGTGACCAGCGGCAGCGCTTTGAGTTTCTCCACCGAGTCGCGCAGCTCGCGCGGAAAGCGCACATTGATCGGGAAGCGCGCCAGGCCGTCGAGTTTTTCGCCGACGTTTTCGCCACCAATGGCGGTGGCGACCAAGTCTTGCACTTCCAGAATATTGAGGCCGTAGCGCGCGGCTTGCAGGCGATCGATTTTTAAGTCGATATAACGCCCGCCGGTGACACGCTCGGCGATTACCGAGGTCGCGCCCGGCACTTGCTTCACGCTGCGCTCGACTGCCTGTCCCAACTTTTCCAGCGTGGCGAGATCGGCTCCGGCGATCTTGATGCCGACCGGGCTCTTGATGCCGGTGGCCAGCATGTCGATGCGGTTGCGGATCGGCTGCACCCAGATATTGGCCATGCCCGGAATCTTGAGCCGCGCATCCAGTTCCTCGATCAGCTTGTCCATGGTCATGCCGGGCCGCCATTCATTTTGCGGCTTGAATTGAATCGTGGTCTCGAGCATTTCCAGGGGCGCGGGGTCGGTGGCGGTCTCCGCCCGTCCCGCTTTGCCGAATACCGATATCACCTCGGGCACGGTTTTGATCAGGCGGTCGGTGAGTTGCAATACCTCCGATGCCTTGGCCGCCGACAGGCCGGGCAGTGCGGTCGGCATGTAGAGCAGGTCGCCTTCTTCCAAGGGCGGCATGAATTCGCTGCCGAGTTGGGACAAGGGCCACAGCGTGACGAGCAGCACGATAGCGGCAATCGTCAGCGTCGCCTTCGGGTGGCGCAGCACGCGCGCGAGCAGCGGTTTGTAGGCGGCAATCAGCCAGCGGTTGAGCGGGTTCTCGGCTTCATTGCGTATGCGGCCGCGGATGAAGAAAATCATCAGCACCGGCACCAGCGTCACCGACAGCCCGGCCGCAGCCGCCATGGCATAGGTTTTGGTATAGGCGAGCGGCGCGAACAGCTTGCCCTCTTGCGCTTCCAGCGTGAATACGGGGATGAACGACAGCGTGATAATCAGCAGCGAGAAAAATAACGCAGGCCCGACTTCGATCGCCGCCTCAATCATCAACGCCGCGTGTTGCTTTGTATCGGGTTCGCCATGTGCCGTGCGATAGTGCTCCAGCTTTTTGTGCGCGTTTTCGATCATCACAATGGCGGCGTCCACCATCGCGCCGATGGCAATGGCGATGCCGCCCAGCGACATGATGTTGGCGTTCACGCCTTGCTGCTGCATCACGATGAACGAGATCAGCACCCCCAGCGGCAGCGCCACGATGGCGACCAGGGCCGAGCGCAGATGCCACAGAAAAAGCCCGCACACCAGTGCGACGACGATGAATTCCTCGATCAGTTTGTTGCGCAAATTGTCCACCGCGCGCTGGATCAACTGCGAGCGATCGTAGGTGGTGACGATTTCCACGCCGGGCGGCAGGCTTTTTTTCAGTATCGCCAGTTTCGCTTTCACGGCGGCGATCACTTCCAGCGCGTTTTGCCCCGAGCGCATCACGATCACGCCGCCCACCACTTCACCTTCGCCGTCTAACTCCGCGATGCCGCGCCGCATCTCCGGCCCGAGTTGCACGCGCGCGATATCGGATAGCAGGATCGGCGTGCCGCCTACGCTGACGCCGAGTGGAATGCGCCGAAAATCGTCCAGCGTTTCCAGATAGCCGCGCGCGCGCACCATGTAATCGGCCTCGGCCAACTCCACCAGCGCGCCGCCGGTCTCGCGGTTCGCCGCTTGAATCGCTGCGGTAACCGTGGATAGCGGCAGACGGTAGGCGCGCAGCTTGTCGGGATCGACCTGTACCTGGAACTGGCGCACCATGCCGCCGAGCGTGGCGACCTCGGACACGTTCGGAATCGTTTTCAGCTCGAACTTGAGAAACCAATCTTGCAAGGCGCGCAATTCGCTGATGTCATTTTTACCGCTGCGATCGACCAGCGCGTATTCGTACACCCATCCCACGCCGGTCGCATCTGGTCCGAGGCTGGGTGTAGCACCTTTCGGCAGTCGTCCGCTGACTTGGCTCAGATATTCCAGCACGCGCGAACGCGCCCAATACAGATCGACGCCATCGTTGAACAACACATACACAAAGGAATCGCCGAAGAAAGAATAGCCGCGCACCGCTTTCACGCCGGGCACCGAAAGCATGGTGGTGGTGAGCGGATAGGTCACCTGGTTTTCGACGATTTGCGGCGCTTGGCCCGGCCAATTGGTGCGGATGATGACTTGGGTATCGGACAGGTCGGGAATCGCGTCGAGCGGCGTCTTCAGCATCGCGTACACGCCCCAGGCGGCGACGAGCAAGGTCACCAGCAGCACCAGCAGCCGATTATTCGCCGACCAGCGAATGAGATTAGCGATCATCGCGTAGCTCCTTGTGGCGCGATGCGTTCGATCACGTAGTCGCCGCCTTCGGGTTGCGGGCTCAACTCGAATTCGACCGCATCGTTGGCTTTGAGCGTGCCGATGGCTTTGGGATCGCGCACTTTGAATTCCATGGTCATCGCCGGCCATTTGAGCGCGGGAATCGCCTCATGCGCTAACGTAATGCGGCCGGCCTTGACGTCGATTTCAGCTACCTTGCCGCGCACCGGGAGGTTGACGTTGGGTATTGGTTGCGATGCGGGTACGCTCGTCGTGGACGACAAGCGCGCCAGTACACCCGCTAATGAAGCTTCTGAATCGATCAGGAATTGTCCGGAAACGACCACGTTCTCACCGGCAGCCAAGCCCTTGAGAATTTCGGTTTTCCCTTCGCGCTCTAGACCAGTTTCGACCGCAACTGGGCGGAAGCTATCGCCGTCCTTGACGATCACCACCTTGCGCGTGCCGGTGGCGATCACGCTTTCGGTCGGCACCGCGAGCGCTTCGCGCACCTGGCCCGCCAGCGCCACGCTGGCATACATGCCCGGCCGCAGTTTGCCCTGGCGGTTGGGCAACTCGATGCGCACGCGCACGCTGCGTGTGGCCGCGTCGAGCGTCGGGTAGATATAGCTGACGCGTCCTGCAACTGTTACGCCCGGCAGACTTTCCAGCCGCGCTTCCACGGTTTCGCCTGGCTTTAAGCGGCCGGCGTCGCGCTCCGGTACTTCCGCGATCAGCCATACCGTGGATAGATCGGCGAGTTGCATCAGGTTAGCGCCCGGCATGATCTGCCCACCCTGGCGCACGCCGAGTTCGGTGACGAAGCCGGAAGCGGGCGCATACACGCCGAAGCGCGGATTGGCCTGGCCGCTGCGCGCGATGGCGGCGATCTCACTTTCCGCCATGCCCAGCAATTTGAGCCGGGTGCGCGCCGCCGCGCGTAGTGTCTCTGCGTCCGCGATCTCGAGTTTCAGCAGCGCGAGAAATTCCTGCTGCGCAGCCAACAATTCCGGCGCATAGACGTCGGCAAGCTTTTGATTCTGGCCCACCGCATCGCCCACCGCGCGCACATAGAGCCGTTCGACAAAACCAGGTAGACGCGTCTGCACTGCATACAGCCGATGCTCGTCGGCTTCGATGCGCCCGACTGCGGTGAGCGCGTCACCGAAAGAAGCCGACGACACTTGCGCCAAGCGAATGCCTAAATTCTGCGCGACTTGCGCTTGGATTTTCACGCCGTCGCTTGCCGTCTCGTCTGCATATTTCGGCACGAGTTGCATGTCCATAAACGGGGACTTGCCGGGCTTATCGAATTTTTGCCCCGGCGTCATCGGGTCGTACCAATACAGTACGCTGCGGCCAGATTTCTCCTTGCTCATATCATCTGTAGCGGTGTTGGAGCGAGAGACATACCAAAAGCCCGCGCCGGATAAGATTAATGCGGCAATAACGCTTGCGATAATAAGTGTGCGGCGTTTCATTATTTATTCTCCTGGGGATCAGTCAAATAGCCGAGGCGAATCGCTGCGCGGCTACGTTCGACCAAAATTACTTGGTGCTCTAGCTCTACCTCCAGCACGCTGCGGCGCGCCTCCCATACCATGCCGAGCGGCGCGCCACCGGCGGAATAAGCGGCCTGGCGGGTGGCATAACGCGCACGGGCGGCGGGGATGAGGCGATGCTCATGTTCTTGCAAGCGTGCTTGAGCGGCATCCCAATCGGCCCAGGTGCTGTCGAGTTCCGCGGTCAATTCCCGGCGCCGATCTTCTGCGAGTTCGTGTGCGCGTTCCGCCAGGGCGAATTTCTCCGCCGTGCGCCGGTCTTGGCGATTGGCGCGATCCCACGGCAGATCAAGCGATACCTGAAACGTCAGCATGTCGGAACGATCCCCCTGGCGTTTGCCGTACATCATTTCCCAGCTCCAATTTTGCAGTCGCTCAGCCTTGGCGCGATCGACATCAGCTTGTGCTACGCTTTGCATGCGGCGCGCGGTTTCCAAGGCGGGATGTTGATCGACTCGCATGGGGCTTCGGTCAGCGGGCGGCGCGGATTCAGGTAGATCGGCAGCGAGCGATCCCTTTGCGGCCTCGCCGATCCAGCGCGCCAGCATCGCGCGCGCTTTGCGTTCGTCACGTTCAGCAGCAAGCCGCTTATCGTTGGCCATGGCCAGCATGGTATCGAGTTGGAATACATCGCTTGTTGTGCCGTCCGCTACAAGCCGGGAGAGGGCTACTTGGCGTTCGGCAGTCATTTCGCCGGCCATGCGCCGATACACGTCGGCCTTGCGCTGCGCTTCATAGGCATCGAGCCAGGCGAGCGCGGCATCGCGCCGGATGCTGCGCGCGCTGGCGATCTGCTCCGAGTCGATCTGCTCAGCCTCGGCCTGCATGCGGCGCGCGGCGGCTTCGCGCTTTTCTGAGCGCACCACATCTTGCATGACGCCGAGCGTGGTCATGGTCATGTCCTCGCGGTCGAAGCGTAGCGCGTTGGCGCCGTTGATCGGCACATTTACCACGCCGAAGCGTAGTTTTGGATCGGGTAGCTGCGCTTCCGCTACGGCGGCTTCACGCGCCGCCGTGGCCGCGTGGCCGAGTGAGCGCAGCATGGGTTGGCGTTCGACGGCCAGCCGCATGGCTTGATCGAGCGTGAGCGGAGCGGTATCCGCGTGTGCGATGGTGGAAAACAGGAGCAGCGCGCACAGCAACGCCATGAGTTTGCTTAACATGATTGAACACCTTTCACATCGTGTTCGGATAAGACAGGATCGAGTGCTGCTCAAAACACGAGCGCATCGACCGCAATGCGGGAATTAACCCAGAGTGAATCGCGGGTCAGGCAGGGGGTTTATAGGGCGGGGGTGTATCCGCGGAGCGCGGAGCAGAGGAAATGGCTAAAGCAAAATGCATGTCGTGAAGCCCGAGCGCGACTTGCGGCGAGGCAGAGAGCGCGGCAGAAGCAGCAAAGTGGCAAGCGGTCGCCATACCGCAGTCGTTCGAGCCGCCAGGTGGGGAAGGGGCATTTGGGTTCACATCGTCGTGGCAATGACCAGCGCTCGCCGTCGTATCCGATGTTTGCGCGGCACTCATGTGCTGGGATCCCATGGCGCAAGCAGTCGCGCATGCCATCGCCCAAGCAGGCGGGGCAATCATCAGAAAAATCAGGAGGGCGGCGATGCGGCGCACGGATTTCATGTACGAAGTAAAGCACCGTTACCCGTCAAACACAAGGCTGAGTTTCATTGCTGATCAAGAATCAAGATGGCAAGCAGGCTTTATTAACCTTTGCTAAAATACTGAAAATTCAGGGGAAATACCCCTATTTGTTTAATGGAATTCGTGCAGGAGGGTACACAAATGTCTGAACCAATTTTCGATGCCGTGAAGTCCGGTGATATAGCCCAACTCAATGCGGCTTTGCAGCAAAGCGGCGCGGTCGAAGCGCGCGGTGAAATGAACATGACCCCGCTCATGCTCGCCGCCAGTTTGGGTAACCTGGAAATGGTGCGGGCGCTACTGAAGGCCGGCGCCGACGTGAAAGCCACCGATGAGCGCGATTACACGCCGCTGTTTTACGCGACTTATAACCCGGAACTGGATCGCGGCTTTCCGGAAGTAGTCAGAGCCTTGATCGACGCAGGCGCTGAAGTCGAAACTCAAATCTTCTATGGTGTGCGCCCGCTCATGCTGGCCGCAGGTAGCGGCGAAGCGGGCGTGGTGGATGTGCTGCTGAAAGCCGGCGCCGACCCCAAAGCGCGCAACGAAGGCGGCCGCACCGCGCTGATGATGGTCAAAGAGAAAGACTACATCGAAGTTATCAACATGCTGCACGAAGCTGAATCGAATATTGAGGTTGCGGAAGAAGGCGCGGGCTGCGGTTCGCGCAATGCGCCGGGCTCGAATGTGGTCACCTTCCTTAAGAAAGATAAGCACTAAGCTATTCTGTCGCTTACGGCGCCACTTCTTCCCACGCCTTAGCCAGCCGTTTATACGACACTGGGTAAGGCGTTTTCAATTCCTGCGCGAACAGCGACACGCGCAGTTCTTCCAGCATCCAGCGAAAAGCGCTGAGTTTCTCATCTTGAATCCCCGCTTTGCGATGCTTCTCCATTCGCGCCTCATATTGCTGCCATAGCTCGCGCACGCTCGCCATATGCTTGCCATCACGCTCGGCGTTGCTCAGACGCTTTTCCAGGCGCCGTTGAATCGCTTTTAGATAGCGCGGTATCTGCTGAAGATGTTCCCACGGCGTTTGGCTTAAGAAGTGGGGATAGATGAGGTGCGCGAGTTGTGTTTGGAGATCGGTTTGCAGCGGGTGCGACATCTTCTGCGCGAGCTGGCTTTGCAGCGCGTGGTATTCGGTGAAAATGTCTGCCGCGATCCTGGCCGCTGCCTGCGCTACTGCCTGTAGCCGAGCGCGAGCGCGGTCGCGCTGCTTAATGAAGGCTTTTTCGTCGCGCGGCAGTTCGTCTTCACCGATGAAGGCGCGATCGGCAATGGCAATGAGTAGGTCGGTTTTCAATACATCCGGCGCCATGATGTTGCGCGCTTGCAGGGCGAGTTGATTGAAGTTGGGAATGTTCTTTTCCAACTGCTTGATCTGTTCCTTCAGCGCCAGCATGAGCAAGCGCCGCACGCCGCCGCGCATGGATTCATTGGCGGCTTGGGCGGTATCGAATAAGTGGATCGACACATTCTCGCCCTCGTCCACCAGCGCCGGGTAGCCGGTTAAGGTTTGGCTACCGCGATTGAAGCTGACTTTTTCCGGCAGGTCGCCAAAATCCCACTGCGTAATGCCTTCGCGATCAAACGGCGTGGCGGTACCTTGGGCGAAAGTCATTTGTGCCGCTTGGCCGAGCTTTTGTTTGAGCTCAGCGAGATTGCGGCCTTGGGCTAACTCTTGGCCGGCATCGTCTACCACGCGGTAGTTCATGTGGAGATGCGTGGGGAGTTCGATTTTTTCCCATACCTCGGGAGCGACGGTTTCCTTAAGTTTGCCGCGGATGAAGGCGGCGAGTGCAAGCGTAACTCCCTCCCCCACGTGGGGGGAGGGCTGGGGAGGGGGGCATGAAATCAAAAACGCAGTCACAAACTCCTGCACCGGCACCGTTCGATTACGTATCCCCTTCGGCAAACCTTTCAACAGCGCCGTCACTTTATCCCGCACCATGCCCGGCACCAGCCACGCACAGCGCGCTTCATTCACCCGGTTGAGCAGATGCAGCGGCAGGGTGAGGGTGACGCCGTCCAATGGGTGGCCCGGATCGAAACGGTAGGTCATGGGGCATGCGGTGTCGTCCACGAGCAGCGTGTCGGGGAACAATACTTCCGTTACCTCTTCCGCGCCGTGGCGCATCAAATCATCGCGCTGCATGCAGAGCAACTGCGGGTTTTTGCGCTCCGCCTCGCGCCGCCATTTTTCGAAGCCATGGCCGTTGACGATATCGGCCGGTATGCGCGCATCGAAAAAGGCGAACATCCGTTCCTCATCCACCAGCACATCCGGGCGGCGCGATTTGTGTTCCAGCTCGCGAATCTCTTCCACCAGCGCTTGGTTGTGCAGAAAGAATTTCGACTTACTCTCGAATTGACCAGCCACCAGGGCCGAGCGAATAAATATTTCGCGTGATTGTTTTGGATCAATCGCGCCGAAATGCACGCGGCGGCGCGGCGTGAGCGTCAAGCCGTAGAGCGTGGTGCGCTCGAAGGCCACCACTTGCGCCGCGCTCTTTTCCCAATGCGGGTCGAAGTAGTGGCGCTTGATCAGATGTGCGCCCACTTGCTCCACCCATTCCGGCTCGATTTTCGCCACATTGCGCGCGTAGAGCTTGCCGGTTTCAGTCAGCTCCGCCGCCATCAGCCATTTCGTGCCTTTTTTGAATAGGCTCGATCCGGGATGGATGTGGAATTTGATTTCGCGCGCGCCTTGATAGTGCCCCTCGTCGGCTTTCACACCGATATTGGCGATCAGCCCGGCGAGCAGCGCACGGTGGATTTGCTCATAGGTGGCGGGCGAGGGGTTGAGGCGCAGGCCCAACTCGCTGGCTTGCGCCGCCAATTGGCCATTCAGATCGTGCCATTCGCGCAGGCGAAGATAGGAGAGAAAATGGCTGTGGCACTCTTCCACCAATTTGCGATTGGATTTCTTGTGCTGGAGCGATTCGACATAGAACGCCCAGATTTTTAAGAGGCCCATGAAATCCGAATGCTCGGCCACGAAATATTTATGCTTGATATCGGCTGCCGATTCGGAACCCATCGGCCGGATGCGCGGATCTTGCACCGAGAGGGCGGAGGCGATCACCAACATCTCGCTCACGCAATGCTGATCGTGCGCGGCCAACAGCATGCGCGCTAGCTTGGGGTCGAGCGTGAGCTTCGCCAGTTGCGCGCCGATGGGGGTGAGCTGGCGCGCCTCATCCACCGCATTTAATTCTTGCAGCAGGCCGTAGCCATCGGCGATGGCGCGCGACGCGGGAGGCTCGATGAAAGGGAAATCGGCAATATCGCCCAAGCCCAAAGCGGCCATGCGCAAGATCGTGCCTGCGAGCGAGGTGCGCAAAATCTCCGGGTCGGCGAAGCGCGGGCGAGCCTGAAAATCCGCTTCGCTATACAGCCGCATGCACACGCCAGAACTGACGCGTCCGCAGCGGCCGGCGCGCTGGTTGGCAGAGGCCTGAGCGATCGGCTCGATCAGAAGTTGATCCACCTTGTTGCGATAGCTATAGCGCTTGAAGCGCGCATAACCGGGGTCGATCACATAGCGAATGCCGGGCACGGTGAGCGAAGTTTCCGCCACGTTGGTGGCGAGGATGATGCGCCGCGCATTGGTCGGCTGGAATACGCGCTCCTGCTCCTGTGCTGTCTGCCGTGCATACAGCGGCAGGATCGCGACGCCCGGCGGATGATGTTTGCGCAGCAACTCCGCCGTGTCGCGAATTTCGCGCTCGCCCGGCAAAAAGATCAGCACATCGCCGTCGCGCGAGAGGCGCGAGACTTCATCCACCGCATCGACAATCGCCTGCTCCATGTCGCGCTCTTGATCGTCCTTGTCTTCTTCCTTAACCGGCTCGCGCACCGGGCGATAGCGCATTTCTACCGGATACAAGCGGCCCGAGACTTCAACCACTGGCGCATTGTTGAAGTGGCGCGAGAACAAATCGGTGTTGATGGTGGCGGAGGTGATGATGATTTTCAGATCAGGTCGACGTGGTAAAAGCTGCTTCAAATACCCCAGCAGAAAATCGATGTTGAGGCTGCGCTCATGCGCCTCGTCGATGATCAGCGTGTCGTAACGCTTGAGCAGCCGGTCGGTCTGCGTCTCCGCCAGCAAGATGCCATCGGTCATCACCTTGATCAGATTGTCTGAGCTGCCCTTGTCGGTGAAGCGCACCTTGTAGCCGACCAGATCGCCGAGCGGCGACTGCAACTCATAAGCGATGCGCCCCGCCACCGTGCGCGCGGCGATGCGCCGCGGCTGCGTGCAGCCGATCATGCCCGCCGCGCCGCGTTTCAGGTCGAGGCAGATTTTCGGCAACTGCGTGGTCTTGCCGGAGCCAGTTTCGCCCGCCACTACCACTACCTGATTTGCTTGAATGGCGCGTGCGATTTCCTCGCGCTTGGCGGCGATGGGGAGTTCTTCCGGATAGAGGATGCTCGGAATGCGCGCGAGGCGGGCTTGATATTTGTCGCTATTCATGACGATGAAGATTTAAGCCGTAGGTCTGCGGAGAAAAATTGGCGATTTTCCACTACCTAGCGCGCTAGGTAAATCGAAGTCTTAGTTTTATGACATCGCTGGAATGGTCTGGCATGCCATATCAACGGGGTTGGGCTGAAATATTTTGAGGAATGCCTGATAAGCGAGCCTGGCCTTTGTAGGTCTTCCAATTACCTTTACCTTCTGTTGAGTACTGGAGTGGGCGTTGTGATAAGGGCTATGGTCAGAGGTCTGGTTCATCAAGCAGATGATCAACGTTTGACAAGTCTGCTCAATGGCGGTTAACCACCATCTTCGGGCTCACCCGCGAGTGCAACGTGTTCTTCATTGTCGGTGAGATCATGTGTGTAGACGAAGCGCGGGCCCCCTACCGAAAGTGTCTTGAAGTGAATGCGAAACGCAAGTTGGCCAAATAGCCGCACCTGCATGGTAGCGTGCGGATCGTTCCCTTCAAAAACGATTCCATGGAACGGCTTTGCTATTGGAGCGTGGAGCCGCTCGACTAATAGGTGAGTTGTATCTATGGAGTTACCTGCCAAGGCGCTTCGCACTGCAGCGAGCGCGGGTAGGTCTTGATAGACCGCGTCGTTGAGGTGAAGGGCAAGAAATTCATACGCTATTTTCAGCGGTACAACAAGATTCAGCAGCGGTCCATCTAGGGTGGGTTGAATGCTTTCGATACTCCACTTAACAACTTCGAGCGTTTGCGTAAGCGAGACTCGCGTATTTTCGGGTGCTTCCTTGAGGCGGCGCAAGGCCTGTGATATCGATGATTCATCGTGTCTCTCGCGTTCAAGAATCCTTCGAACAGTATTCGCCGCCAGCGGTGTAGGCTGGAGGAGGGATCCATCTGGGAGCTTCTGCGATCGAACAACGAACTCGCTGTCTTTGATTCGGCCTCGTGATGGCCCCCCTGGGCCTGATGAGACGTATTCTTGACCCTCGATCAGCCGGCCCGCTAGGCGAGGGATTTTTTTCGAGAGCTTCGCAGCCAAGAGCCGAATAGTTGGATCAGCTTTAGCGAGACCTTCAACCTCACGACCCAGCCTAGAGTTGCACGTCGCACACAAGAAGTGGCACGTCAGGCGGCCGCCCAGCGCTTCCGGAATCACATGTTCTTCAGTGAACTCAGATGGCTGCAAGCAAATGATGCAGCGTGTGTGTTGCCATGGCGCTTTGATGGTGAACCTCGTGGAGTTGATGGTGGCTAACGATTAAGCCGTAATCTCATCAATCAGCTCAGGATGTTTGTCCAACAGTCGGAACAAATTGATTACTGCAGCGACAGGTCTTGCTTTGCCATTCTCATATCGGGAAAAGGCATTGACCCCGCCGCCAGCGATTGCGGCGGCACGCCGCTGCGAGAGTTTGAGTTTTTTGCGAATACGAGCCAGCTCTGCGGATTCTTCCGCGTCGACTTTCAGCCGCAGCTTTTCCAATGCTTCAGCGTAGCGCGTACCCTCGTTACCGGCAAATTCAATCTCCCCGCACTCGGGGCAGTGCCAACCATTTACTGCACGAACTGTGGCGCGGTGACCACGGTATTCAAGCACTGCATCTTTCTTGCCGCGAACCATGTCGGCTTTTTCGCAACTCAGGCACGGGTGCTTCATTTCATTTCTCCTTGAACTGGATAACCACGCTTCCGTTTTCACGCAAGGTGACTTTAATATAGGCCACCAAGCCTGCCTTCAGTGCCGCGTGATACACGTCTTGCCAGATTTTGTGATCGGCATTCGTGGTCATGCTTTTATATAAGTATTTCTGCTTGAGACCCAAAACCACCGCTACGGCTTGCTCACTAGATAACCCCATGCCGCTGCGCCGGTCAACGCGGTCGCGGTAAAGGCATTTACCCCTCGTTCCTTAACGATGCGCTGAACATCAGATAGCGAGTAATGGGGCTTTTGTTTCTCCATGCTGAAATATAACCTATAAGGTTAATAATAACAAATGGTGTCGTACCTAGCAGGATGCCGCTATCCAAATCTATATCCCCTGCAACGCCCCCACAATCTGTTGTAAAGGCTGTGCAATCACCTAGCGCGGCGCGTAGACGTTGAGGCGCAAGGGGCCATAAATTCGTTAAAGCCGATGCCGCTGGTCGCCGTGCGTAAATCCAATCAGCGATGTATCAATCCCCTTGCCTAGCGCGATCACTTTAAACAACTCCCCCATCTCGGCCGGAGACATAAGAAACTGCGCTTGATTGGCGAGCGGCAAATAGTTCGCTACGTCTTCGGGCGAGGTTTCTGCGAGTAAATCGGTGATGCCGCAGTTGATCAAGAAGTTGGCTTGATTTGTGAAGCCCAATAACTCGCAGCCGTGATCTATGCCGGCTTCTGCGATGGCGCTGAAATCCACATGCGCGGTGATGTCCTGCAAACCGGGCCAAAAAAACGGCTCGCCATGGGCAAAGTGCCGGTAGTGGCACATCAGCGTGCCTTGGTCGCGTTGCGGGTGGTAATACTCGGCGTGCGGAAAGCCGTAGTCGATCATCAATAGTGCGCCGCGCTGTAGGCGTTCAGCCAGGCTGGTGATGAAGGCCGGTGCGGCGAGATTGATTTCGGTGAGGTAGTCATCGGGCACTTCAAGATGTAGGGCGGCTTGCAGCAATGCGCTGTCCACGATGGGCCGATCTTGCCAGCTAAATCCGGCTTCATTCGCGCTCACGCCACGTTCCAGCCATGCGCCATCTTTGCGCACGACCAGATGTACCGGCATCGCGTCGAGCACTTCATTGCCGAGCACGAGGCCAGTGAATGTTTGCGGCAGCCGATCCAGCCATTGCACTTTGCCCAGGAGGTACGGTATGTGCGCGGTGAGTGTTGCGTGTTGGCGCTCTTTTAGTTCGCCTGAGAGTTCAAGCATGAAGTAGCGCTCAGGCAACGTGCCTAGCTTTTCTAATTCCAATAGCACGTCACAGGCAAGCTTGCCGCTGCCGGCGCCTGCTTCCAACAGATCTCCGCCCGTCTCGCTTAAGACCTGCGCCACTTGGCGAGCGATGCAGCGGCCAAATAAGGTAGAGCGCTCCGGCGCGGTGGTGAAATCGCCCGCCGGCCCAAATTTGGCAGCGCCAGCGGCGTAATAACCCAGCCCCGGCGCGTACAGCGCCAGCTCCATATACCGCGCGAAGCTTATCCAGCCACCTTGTGCCGCGATGTCGGCGCGCAGGTGATCTTGCACCTGTTGGCTGTGGGCCTTTGCGTCGGCTGAGGGTTCAGGTAGTGAGGGCATGGGAGAGTGTGTTAAATTTCTGCTTTTACGAGGGTTTTTGCCGCTACATTATATCGCAGCGGTTCTCCAATCCGTTCCGCACTAGCCCATGCAAACAAGCGAAAAAATCGTCCTCATTACCGGTGGTGCCAAGCGCGTCGGCGCGGCTACTTGCCGCATGCTGCACGCTCAAGGCGCGCGGCTCATGCTGCACTATCGCTCGTCGCATGATGAAGCGAAGGCGCTGGCCGATGAGTTGAATCATTTGCGCCGCGATTCCTGCGCCTTGGTAAAAGGTGATCTGCTGCATATCGAGAAGTTGCCGCATCTGGTGGAAGCCACGCTCAAACACTACGGACAGCTCGATGTGTTGATCAACAATGCGTCTAGTTTTTATCCGACCGAAGTGGGCGAGATCAGCTTGGAAAATTGGGACG
Organism: Burkholderiales bacterium; assembly: GCA_030681095.1. GTDB lineage: Bacteria > Pseudomonadota > Gammaproteobacteria > Burkholderiales > Thiobacteraceae > RBG-16-58-11. The sequence goes on along the minus strand of JAUXTZ010000070.1, from coordinate 1,876 downwards.
ATTTGATCGGCACCAATCTCAAGGCGCCCTTATTCCTAGCGCAAGCGGCGGCAGCGGCCTTGCGTCATAGCCATGGCTGCATGGTCAACATCGCCGACATCCATGCCGAGCGCCCGATGAAGAGTTATATCGTGTACAGCATCGGCAAGGCTGGATTGGTGGCCATGACCAAATCGCTGGCGCATGAGTTGGGGCCGCAGGTGCGGGTGAATGCCGTTGCACCGGGGCCCATCCTATGGCCGGAAGATGCCCCGTCCTTCGATGATACCGAGCGGCGACGCATCATCGCGCACACCGCGTTAAAGCGCGAAGGCAGCGCGGAAGACATCGCGCGAGCCGTGCGGTTTTTGGTGTATGACGCACCTTACGTCACCGGCCAGATTCTGGCGGTGGATGGCGGACGGAGTGCAAGTTTATGATCGAACCTGTCAAACCTCCACGCTCGCTCCTCACCGCCGCCGGCAAAGCCATCGGTGATTACGCCATGATCCAGGACGGCGACCGTGTCCTATTGGGTCTATCCGGAGGCAAAGACAGTCTCTCACTGTTGCATGTGCTGCTCGATTTGCAAAAGAAAGCGCCGATCAAATTCAGTTTGGCCGCGTGCACCATTGATCCCTTATCGCCGGATTACGATCCCTCGCCGCTGCAGGATTACGTGCCCCAGCTCGGCATTCCCTATTTTGTGGAGCGCTTTCCAATTTTGGAGCAAGCCAAAAAATCCATGACCAAGGATTCGTACTGCGCGTTTTGCTCGCGCATGCGGCGTGGCATGCTCTACGGCTGCGCGCGGCGCGAAGGGTATAACGTGTTGGCGCTGGCGCAGCATTTGGACGATGCGGTGGAAACGTTTTTGATGAGCGCGTTTTTCGGCGGCAAGCTGCGCACGATGAAGGCGCATTATGTGAACGATGCGGGCGATCTGCGCATCATTCGCCCTTTCATCTATGCGCGTGAACGGCAGACCGCCGCCTTTGCCCAGAACGCGCCGCTGCCCGTGGTGCACGAAAATTGCCCGGCGTGTTTTGGCATGCCCACCGAGCGCATGCACATGAAGACGGTGCTGGCGGAGTTAGAGCAAGGCAACCAGAATTTGTTTTCGAATACCCTAACCGCGATGCGTCCCTTGTTAGGCACGATGGTGGAAAAGAAACGCAAGCGCGAGCCGATTGCAGCATTGACTTGAACGATAGGGACTCAACATGAAAGCCGACGCACATAAACGCATTACCTCTTTTAAACCGCCGCACCGTACGCTGATGGGGCCAGGCCCCTCGGATGTGTCGCAGCGTGTGCTGGACGCCATGGCGCGACCCACCATCGGCCATCTCGATCCAGCTTTCGTTGAGATGATGGAAGAAATGAAAACGCTGCTGCGCTATGCGTTCCAGACCGAGAACGATCTGACCTTTCCTATTTCCGCACCCGGCTCGGTGGGCATGGAAAGCTGCTTCGTCAATCTGGTGGAGCCGGGCGACCAAGTGATCGTGTGCGTGAACGGCGTGTTCGGCGGGCGCATGGTAGAGAACGTCAAGCGTTGTGGCGGCACCCCGATCGTGATTCAAGATGCCTGGGGCACACCGGTCGATCCGAACAAAGTCGCCGACGCCTTCTCAGCCAACCCCAATGTAAAAGTGCTCGCCTTCGTGCATGCCGAGACCTCCACCGGTGTGCAATCCGATGCAAAAACCCTGGCCGAAATCGCGCGTCAGTATGGTGCGCTGACCATTGTTGATGCCGTGACCTCGCTCGCGGGAACAAAGCTCCTGGTCGATGCATGGGGTTTGGACGCGGTGTATTCCGGCAGCCAAAAGTGCCTATCGTGCACGCCGGGTTTGTCTCCGGTGACCTTCAGCTCGCGCGTGGTGGACGCCGT
>JAUXTZ010000059.1 GCA_030681095.1 Burkholderiales bacterium | reverse complement strand
ACGGATGAACACGGATGAACACGGATGAACACGGATGAACACGGATGAACACGGATGAACACGGATGAAACCCAGACAAACCTAATTTCTAGAGGTGGTTTTATCCGTGTTCATCCGTGTGCATCCGTGGTTCCAAGTTTTTTCGAGTAATCCTATGACGCAAGCACTGTATCGCGGCCGCTTCGCCCCATCCCCTACCGGCCCGCTCCACTTCGGCTCGCTGATTTCGGCGCTGGGCAGCTATCTCGATGCCAAAGCTCAGGGCGGCGAATGGTGGTTGCGCATCGACGATCTGGACCCGCCGCGCGTGGCGCAGGGTGCTACCGATGCCATCCTGCGTGCTTTGGAAGCCTATGGATTGGCGTGGGATGGCGCGGTGCAATATCAGCGCCATCGCAGTGAGGCCTATGCGGCGGCGTTGGCCGAGTTGCAGCGCTTGGGGATGGTGTATGCCTGCGCTTGCAGCCGGCGCGAAATCGCTGATTCCAGCATCGGTCGTCCCGGTGCGCCGGTTTACCCCGGCACCTGCCGCGCAGGGCTGGCGCCGGGCAAAGCGGCCTGTGCGCTGCGCGTTGATACACGCGGCGCTCATGTGGGTTTCGAAGACCGGCTACAAGGGACGGTGAGACAAGACTTGGAACGCGAGGCGGGGGATTTCATTGTGCAGCGCGCGGATGGCTTATTCGCCTATCAATTGGCGGCGGTGGTGGACGACTCGGAGCTGGGCGTCACCGACATCGTGCGCGGCGCAGATTTGCTCGATTCCACCCTGCGACAGGTGTTTTTGCAGCGTTTACTTAAGTTGCCCATGCCGCGTTACCTGCACCTGCCGGTAGCGGTCAACGCGCTGGGGGAGAAGCTCTCCAAGCAAACCCTGGCGCCGCCACTCGACATCGCGCACCCGCAGCCGGCCTTGGTCCAGGCGCTGAGCTTTCTCAACCATCCCCCGCCGCAGGCATTACAGGGCGCCAAACCGCAGGAAATCCTGGCTTGGGCTGTACAAAGCTGGTCGATCGCTCGAATACCCGCAGTCCGTAGCATAGAACCGCAAATTTAGACAAACTTCATGAACCAACCGTAACTGGTGTTACGCCTGGGAAAGCCTATGCTGACATCGTAAACAAACCAGGAGTCGCATCATGATTAACGCTTTCAACTTCTTGCTTATTTCGATCGTCCTGTTTTCGCTGGCTTTGGCCTAGGCCTAGGCGTAGCAGTCACAATCACCAGGCACGGGTGTCGCGTCGCGCGTATCCCGTGCTACATTTCAGCCTATGGATTCACATAGGCCACCCCCTCAGGACGGCGACACCCTTACCCGTTTTATGTTCGAACACGCTGAAGTGCGCGGCGAGTCGGTGCGGCTCGACGCCACCTGGCGTGCGGTGCTGGCGCGCCACCACTATCCCGAGCCGGTACGCAATCTGCTCGGCGAGATGATGGCCGCTTGCGCGCTGCTCGCCGCCACGCTCAAATTCGAAGGTGCGCTCATCATGCAAATGCAAGGCAGCGGACCGGTCACGCTGCTGGTGGTGGAATGCAATAGCGAATTTCACCTGCGCGCCACCGCCAAATGGCGCGACGATCTGGCGGACGAGGATGTGCGCGCATTGCTCGGAGACGGCAAATTCGTTATCACCATCGACCCTAAAACCGGCGGCCAAGCCTATCAAAGTATCGTGGCATTGGAAGGCGCAACCGTCGCCGAAGTACTGGGACACTACATGCTGCGTTCGGAACAATTGGAAACCCGCCTCTGGCTCGCGGCAGATGAGCATCAAGCCTGCGGCCTGCTGTTGCAGCGCTTGCCGGAAAAAACCAGTGACGACGAAGATGCCTGGAATCGCGCCCTTAACCTCGCGGGCACGTTGACCCCCGACGAATTATTGAGCCTGCCGGCGCGCGAAGTGCTGCATCGCTTGTTTCATGAAGAAGATTTGCGCCTGTTTGATCCGCAACCCGTTTCCTTTCGCTGCACCTGTTCGCGCGATCGCGTGACGGCGATGCTGCGTATGCTTGGTCTAGACGAAGTGCGCTCGATTTTGAGTGAGCAAGGTCGAATCGATGTCGATTGCGAATTTTGCAACCAACACTACAGCTTCGATCCGGTGGATGCAGAGCAGATTTTCGCCGCCGAAGTGCTGACGCAGGCAGGCAACACAAGACATTAATTTACTTCGTCACGCGCAGCGCGGCGGCAATCATGAATCGGTGCGGTGAGTCGGTGGGGTCGCAGCGAATGACTTGAATCACTGCTTTGAGTGGCGTGATGAACGAGCCTTCGGGCGGTAGTAGCGTGATCTCGGCTTCTTCCGCCGCCGCCAGTTGCACCGGGCAGTCGAATAAGATGCCATCCACGCTCAAATCGTGCGCCAAGCCAAGAAACTCGCGTTCATCTTTCAGCAAGATTTGCACCGGACAATTTACCGGCACTCTGCGCCCCGAACGTTTTTCCCAGCCTAGTGTCATGTTATGCCACCGTTTAAATTATCGAGAATTAGTTAATTTTCAAAAGTAACTTCCTGGCAGATTACCATTAAGCGGATCAGCATGCCGCTGATCAGCTATCGGCGAAATTAACAATTTAATTGTAAGCTATATCTTTCGATCTTTTTAGGATGTCATTTTGAAGCTCGCATTATTTGATTTGGATAATACCCTGCTTGCCGGCGACAGCGATTTTGAGTGGGCCCAGTTTTTAATCGCTCAAGGCGTGCTCGACCGCGAGGCCTACGAGGCGCGCAATTTGGAATTCTACGAGCAGTACAAGGCAGGCACCTTAGATATTCATGTCTTCCTCGATTTTCAACTGAAGCCTTTGTCGCGCCATCCACGCAGCCAGCTTGATGCTTGGCATGCACTCTTCATGCAAACCCGCATTCTGCCCATGATCGGGCCGAAGGCGCGCGACTTGGTGAATCAGCACCGTACAGCGGGTCATCGCTTGCTTATCATCACAGCCACCAACAGTTTCGTTACCGCGCCGATCGCGCGTGAATTCGGCGTGCCGGTGCTGATTGCCACCGAGCCTGAGCAGCGTGCGGGCGAATTTACCGGGCTCGCGGCGGGCATTCCCTGCTTTCGCGAGGGCAAGGTCAAGCGCTTGGAAGCCTGGCTCGCTGAACAGGGAGCGGATTGGTCAGACGTCGAGCGCAGCTGGTTTTACAGTGATAGCCATAACGATCTATTTCTGATGGAGCGCGTCACCGACCCCATCGCGGTTGATCCTGATCCCCAATTGACCGAGGCGGCACGCGCGCACGGTTGGCCGGTGATGAGTCTGCGCTAATTCGAATGTTGAATAAATTTATAGCTTAGGTAGGTGAGTTCTACCTGCCGCGTGCCGATGATGGTTATACTGAAAAAATGCCTAAAATAAGCCCCATCTCCGATCGCCTGCGAGACGACATATGAAGCTCAAGCTGCCGCGTACCATGCAAATGCGCATCATGCTGGCCATCGCCGTGCTGCAGATGATGGTGGTGGGGCTTTTTTCCATTTACTGGATCGTGCAGCAGGTGGGCGAGGAATTGACTAGCCGCCAGGCAATCGCGCATAAGATTTTGTCGTTGACGTTACCCTCGGTCGAAAGCGCGCTCTATCAACAAACCCCGGAAGAATTGACGCGCTATCTGCGTCGAGTCGTGGCTGACCCGCTGATTGGCGGTGTGGTCATCAAGGATGCCGCCGGCAAGACAGTATTCAATCAAGTCAAACCGCTTGAGCCGGTGCATCCGGTGGCGAGCTGGTTCAAACTCTCGGCGCTGAAACAGGGGATGTCCACGCAGCTCTGGCGCGATGGCGTGCCGTTGGGGGTGATGACGGTTCACCTTTCAAATGGCCCGATCAACCAAGCTATCAGCACGTTGTTGGAAAATGTAACCTATTTGTTAATGATCCTGCTCGTCTTCGACTTGATTGCGATCCAAATGTTGATCCGATTCTTTGTAGCGCCATTGGGGCCGTTGACCTTGATGGCGCGGGAATTCACCCAAGGCAATCTCGATACCACCATCGCGCCGGCGGAAGGCGCCAGCGAAGAAGTGCGTCATCTCACTACCGCCTTTGTCGAATCGGCCAAAGTGATGCGGCAGCAGATCGGGGATTTGGAAGTGACGCGCGGCCAACTGGCGAGCAACGAATTGCGGCTGCGCAATTTGGTGAACAATATGCGTGAGGTATTGGTGGAGCTGGATCGCGCCGGCAAGGTTTTATTCATCAACCCGTCGTGGGAGAAACTGACCGGCTACGCCATCGACCATTGCCTGAACAAGCCATTTTCGCAATTCCTGGTGCAGCCGCAGCACCAGGCGAATTTCGTATTCGGCCGGCTGGAACAGTTGCACACCTACGACATGCAAATTGAGGTGCGCGCGCAGGATGGCCGCTCGGTATGGTTGCGCATGAGCGCCACGCGGCAATATGACGACAAGGGTGAATTCACCGGCATCGTCAGCACGTTGGAAGATATCAGCGAAAACCTCAAGCTTCAGGAATCGCAGCGCGAACATGAGCAATCCTTGTATCGGCTGACCATTACCGACCCCTTGACTGGCGTGTATAACCGCCGGCATTTTGACGAAATGCTCGCCAATATGATGGCGATGACTTTGTCTAAAAGCCGTCAGCTGGCATTGCTGATCATTGATATCGATGGGTTCAAATTCATCAACGACACCTATGGTCATCCGGTGGGTGACGAGGTGTTGCGCACGGTGGCGGATCGTCTAACCATCGGCGCGCAAGGCGGCACCGTGGCGCGATTGGCGGGTGATGAATTCGCGGTGGTGCTGCAAAACATTGGTCAAGATGAAGCACAAGCTGCGGCGCGGCGTATCCATCAAGAGTTGTCCAATGTGGTGATCCAACTTCCGGTGGGCGAGTTGCGGATTCAAACTTCAATTGGCGTGGCGTTGGCGCCGGCTTTCGGCAAGACGCCGCAGGATTTGGTGCGCGCCGCTGACGTGGCACTGTATCACGCCAAAAAAAGTGGTCGCAACCGAGTCGATACCTTATCCAAGGATATGGGCGAGGCGATCATGGAAATTTTTTCCCAGGGCTTCGAACTGCGCAACGCACTCAACAATGGCTTGATCGCACCGTTCCTACAGCCGATTTGGGATTTGCGTAAGAATGAACTCATGGCCTACGAGGTACTCACGCGTTTGAAGCGCGGCAAAGACTATGTGGCAGCGGATGAATTCGTGATCATCGCCGAAGATTTGGGCCTGATTCGCGAAATGGATTTATTCATCATCCACAAGGCCTTGAGCTCGGTACCCAAAGGCGTGCATTTGTTTGTCAACATCAGCATGAATTCGCTCCTCGCGCCGGAGTTTCGCGAGGCGTTCCGCAATATCCTGAAATCGCCGCTGGCGCAAGGTCGTCAGATTACGATCGAATTCACCGAGCGCCAGACCACTGACATGAGCGCTGATTTCTTCACGTTGCTGGACGAAATTCGCGCCGGTGGCTGCAAGATCGCTTTGGACGATTTTGGGGCTGGTTATTCCACTTACAGCTATTTGCGCCAGCTCAAACCCGATTTCGTCAAAATCGACGGCAGCTTCGTGCAACAAATACTTACTAATCCGCTAGACAATAAAATTGTCGAGCACATCCGCGAGTTGTCATCGGTATTTGGCGCTAAATCGATTGCCGAACACGTGGAGGATGCCAAAACCATGGAGGTGTTGACGCGCATGGGCGTTGATTTTGCGCAGGGTTATTACTACGGCAAGCCCAAGCTGATCGAGGATTACGTGCGCATGGGAGCGGTCATTTAGGCGGCGGGCGCCAGGCGTCAGGCGTCAGAAAATCCCCGGTGTTTTTGATTTTTCACTGACGCCTGACGCCTGACGCCTGACCCCTGCCCCCCGATGTAGTAAACTTCGCGCATGATTCAAAAGATAATTCGCCGTTTCTTCAAGAAAAAAACTTCGGCCGGTCACGACCCCGTCATTCTTCCGCTGCGTAAACATGGCATTAGCCGCGACCGGATCAGCCCGTGCGCGCTTAAGGTGTGCGACGAATTGCGCGCGCAAGGTTTTGCCGCTTTCGTGGTGGGCGGGGCGGTACGTGACCTGCTGCTCGGCTTGGAACCCAAGGATTACGATGTAGCCACTGACGCTACGCCGGAGCAGGTGCGCGATGTATTCCGCCGTTCGCGCATCATCGGCCGTCGCTTTCGCATCGTGCATGTGATGTGCGGGCGCGAGACGATCGAAGTCACGACTTTTCGCGGCCCATCCGCCCCCGCTACCACTGATGCGGAAGAGGGTGACGACGATAATCATCGCCAAAGCGACAGCGGCCGCCTGTTGCGCGATAACGTATTCGGCAGTCAATATGAAGATGCCGTGCGCCGCGATTTCACCGTCAACGCGCTGTACTACGATCCGACTAAACAAGAGGTTTGGGATTACTTGCAAGGTGTTGCGGATGCGAAGCACGGCGTGTTGCGCATTATCGGCGATGCCGAAACACGCTATCGCGAAGACCCGGTGCGCATGCTGCGCGCGGTGCGCTTGGCGGCCAAGCTTGAATTTAAAATCGATGCCACCACCAAGCAGCCGATCCAGGCGCTCGCGGATTTGCTGCAAGAGGTGCCGAAGTCGCGCTTGTTCGACGAGATGCTGAAGATGTTCCACTCCGGCCATGCCCTGGCCAGCGCACATCGCTTGCGCGAGGAGGGCTTGCATCACGGCCTGTTGCCGCTGTTGGATGTGATCTTGGAGCAGCCGATGGGCGAGCGCTTCATCACGTTGGCACTCAAAAGCACGGATGAACGCGTGCGCGAGGACAAACCGGTTTCGCCGGCTTTTTTATTTGCAAGCCTGTTGTGGCATGAAGTCTTGACGTGCTGGGAGCAATATCAGCAACAAGATATGCGTCCCCTGCCGGCGCTGAACGAGGCCATGGACGACCTAATCCAAACACAGGTTGAGAACTTGGCCATCCCGCGCCGATATACTGCGACCATGCGCGAGATTTGGAGCATGCAGCCACGCTTTTTGCAGCGCGCCGGACAGCGGCCGTTCCGTTTGATTGAGAACCCAAAATTTCGCGCCGGTTTTGATTTTCTGTTGCTACGCTGTGGCAGCGGTGAGGTGGATGCAAAAGTCGGGCAATGGTGGGAAACCTTCCAACACGCAAGCGACGCCGAGCGTGAATGCATGCTGATCAAAGATGAAGCGCCCCCGCGCAAGCGCCGCCGTCGCAGTAAAAAGCCAGCCAATACCGCTGCTACCGCAGATGATGAATAGCTAAAAGATTAGCCGAAAATTTGCGGCTAAGAATGCATTTCCTATGAGTGACCTCTCCATGCATCGCGCCTATGTCGCGCTCGGTAGCAATCTCGCCCAGCCGGAAGCGCAGGTAAACCAGGCCTTTGACGCATTGGTGCGGCTGCCCAATTCGTGCCTCGTCGCGCGCTCCTCGCTCTATCGCAGCGCGCCAGTGGGGTATGCTGATCAACCCGATTTCATCAACGCCGTAGCCCAGATCGAGACGCGGCTCGCGCCGCATGATTTGCTACAATCTTTGCTTGGCATCGAGCAGGAGTTCGGGCGCGTGCGCGAATTCCGCAACGCGCCGCGCACCCTGGATCTCGACTTGTTGCTCTACGACGATATCCGCTTTCACGAACCCGGCCTGACGCTGCCACATCCGAGAATGCATGAGCGAGCATTTGTACTGCTGCCCTTGGTCGAGATCGATCCGAGCTGCGTGATCCCTGGTCGTGGGCCGGCGCGAGATTGGCTCACGCAGTGCGATGATCAATCCATCATTCGTGTGGCGTGATGCAGCAGCGCTTTCGTTACATGGTGGTGGAAGGCCCGATCGGCGTCGGCAAGACCAGTTTGGCGAAAAAGCTCGCCGATTTTTGGCAGGCCGACACGCTGCTGGAAGGGGCGGAGAACAATCCATTCCTGCCCAAGTTCTACCAGGACATGGAGCGTTTTGCCCTCGCTACCCAGTTATTCTTCTTGTTTCAGCGCGTGGAGCAGGTGCGGGGGTTGAAGCAGACCGATTTGTTCGGCCGGCCGACGGTGGCGGATTTTATTCTGGATAAAGACCCCTTATTCGCGCGGCTCACGCTGTCTGACCAGGAGTTTCGCTTGTATCAGCAAATCTACGCGCACTTGCAACCGCAAACCGCTACGCCCGATCTGGTAATCTATCTCCAGGCGCCGGTCGAGGTGCTGCATGAGCGGGTACGGCGGCGCGGGGTGAGTTATGAGCGGCCGATCAGCGAGGAATATCTGGAAAAGCTCGCCGAGAGCTACAGCCGCTATTTCTATCAGTATGAAGCTTCGCCCTTGCTCATCGTGAACAGCGAGAACTTGAATTTTGTGGACGATCCAAAAGATTTTGAATTATTGATTTCCCGTATCGATAAAATGCGCGGCGGGCGCGAGTTTTTCAACCGGGGCGAATGATGCGAAGCACACTGACGACACTACAGAAAATGGCGCAGGCGGGCGAGAAAATCGCCGCGCTGACTTGCTACGACGCAAGCTTCGCCAAGTTGTTGGAAGCGGCCGGTGTGGATATTCTGCTCGTCGGCGATTCGCTCGGCATGGTGCTGCAAGGGCGCGAATCCACGTTGCCGGTCACGCTCGCCGACATGATCTATCACACCGAGTGCGTGGCACGCGGATCAAGCCGGGCCTTCATCGTCGCGGACATGCCCTTCGGCAGCTACCAAAACAATCCGCAAGACGCCTTCAGAAATGCCAGCCAATTGATGCGCGCCGGTGCACATATGGTCAAGCTGGAAGGTGGCCGCGCCATGGTGGAAACCGTACGGTTTTTGGTCGAGCGCGGCGTGCCTGTGTTCGGCCACTTAGGGCTGACGCCGCAATCCGTGCATCAATTGGGCGGCTATCGCGTGCAAGGCAAAACCGAGCAGGGTGCTGCGCAGCTTAAAGCAGATGCCGCAGCCCTCGTTGACGCCGGAATCAGCATCTTGCTGCTCGAAGCCATTCCCGCTGAATTGGCGCGCGAAGTCACTGCCGCCATTGCCGTTCCCACCATCGGTATCGGCGCCGGTGTCGATTGCTCAGGCCAAGTGCTGGTGCTGCACGACATGCTCGGCATCTACGGCAAGCCGCCCAAATTCGCCAAAAATTTCATGGAGGGTGCGACAAGCATTCAACAAGCCGTAGAGCGCTATGTCGCCGAAGTGAAGGCCAAGCAGTTTCCCGCATCCGAACATTGTTTTAGCTAATGGATGTAATTCACACTATCGAGGCGCTGAAAGCGCACCTGCGCGCAGCCGGCCCCGTGGCCTTCGTGCCCACCATGGGTAATTTGCACGCGGGTCATTTAGCCTTGGTACGCAGTGCGCGTGAACACGGTGCTTGCGTGGTGGTGAGCATTTTCGTCAATCCCCTGCAATTCGGCCCGACGGAAGATTTTCAAACCTATCCGCGCACCCTGGACGCGGATTGCGCGCAGTTAAATCAAGCCGGCGCGGATGTGGTGTTCGCGCCCAGCGTGGCGGAGATGTATCCCACTCCGCAGCAAATCGAGATTGTTCCGCCCGCGATTGCTCACGAACTCTGCGGCGCGTTCCGTCCAGGCCATTTTCAAGGCGTGACGACAGTTGTGGCAAAGTTGTTCAACATCGTACAGCCGGCGGTGGCGGTGTTTGGAAAGAAAGATTACCAGCAGCTATTCGTGATCCGCGCCATGGTGCGCGAACTGAATTTTCCGGTGAAGATCGTCGGGGCGGAAACCCTGCGCGCAGAGGATGGCTTGGCGTTGTCTTCGCGCAACGGTTATTTGTCGGCACAAGATCGCCAAGAAGCGCCACGTTTGTACCGTGCTTTGCGCAACATCGCCGACCAACTGAAATCAGGGGCGCGTGATTTTGCCTCACTGGAGGGAACCGCGCGCCAAGCGTTCGAATCCAATGGTTGGCACGTGGATTACGTTTCGGTACGTGACCAAAACACCTTGCTGCCCCCAGAGGGCGAGGTAAATCAGTGCGTAGTACTCGGCGCCGCCTGGCTTGGCACGACACGACTGATTGATAATATTGAAGTTTCCACAGAGCGCTTAGGGCCGGTATAATGAGCGCCCTTTTCGCACGAGGATAAAACTCATGCAAAGAACCATGCTTAAATCCAAGTTGCACCGAGTGCATGTCACGCATTCGGAGTTGCACTATGAGGGCTCTTGCGCCATTGATGAGACCCTGCTGGACGCCGCTGACATCCGCGAGTACCAGCAAATCGAGATTTACAATGTCACCAACGGCGAGCGTTTCACGACCTATGCCATTCGTGCCGAGCGCAATTCGGGCATCATTTCGGTCAACGGTGCTGCCGCGCACAAAGCGAATCCCGGCGATATCGTGATCATTGCCACCTATGCGGTGTACAACGAGATCGAGCTGCAAAAATACGCGCCAGTGCTAGTTTATGTGGATGAGGCGAATCGGATTATTGGCCAGCGCAACAAGATTCCGGTGCAGATGGCATAGTGGATGTTGGTTGAGGCAATAAAAAAGGCGGCTCCCGATTAGATATTGGGGCCGCCTTTTTTATTTAGACTTGGTGCCGGGAGGGGGAATCGAACCCCCATGGTGTTACCACCGCGGGATTTTGAGTCCCGTGCGTCTACCAATTCCGCCATCCCGGCAAGAGCCCGGCATTATCCTCAGAAATTAGCCGCGTATCAAGTTCGGCTATAATGCCGGGCTTCCATTCCCGCCGTTTTCGCGGCTTTTCATGAAAACTCAAGACTTCGATTTTCGCTTGCCGCAAGAGTTGATCGCGCAATTTCCTTCCGAAGTGCGGCGCGCGAGCCGGCTGCTCACGTTGGATGGTCGCGACGGTATGCTGCGGGACCGGCTGTTCAGCGCTTTGGCGGAGTTAGTGCAGCCGCATGATTTGATGGTTTTCAACGATACGCGGGTAATCAAGGCGCGTTTGTTCGGCACCAAAGAGACCGGCGGTCAGGTAGAGATGTTGTTGGAGCGCGTGCTGGATGAAAAGCATGCCTTGGCGCAGATACGCGCCAGTAAGCCCCCCAAGCCCGACTCGCGCATCACCATCATGGCGAATGCCGCCTTCACCGTGCTGGAGCGGGTAGGCGAGATGTACAAGGTGCGGCTGGAGGCGGAGACGCCGCTGCTGGAATGGCTAGATAAACATGGCAGCCTACCCTTGCCGCCCTATATCACTCGCCCGCCCAGCGCGGAAGATGAGGCGCGCTATCAGACCATCTATGCGCGTAAGCCTGGCGCCGTTGCTGCTCCGACCGCCGGCTTGCATTTTGATGAAGCGATGTTGGATGAGTTGCGCGCGAAGGGGGTGAACATGGCTTATGTCACGCTGCATGTCGGCGCGGGCACGTTTCAGCCGGTGCGGGTGGAAGAGGTGCATGAGCACCGCATGCATAGTGAGTGGTATCACGTGCCGCAAGAGACGGTGGACGCCATTGCCCAAGCCCAAGCCCAAGGCGGGCGCGTGCTGGCGGTGGGCACGACTTCGTTGCGCGCACTGGAGTCGGCGGCGGGCGGCGGCACCCTGCAAGCGGGTTACGGCGACACCAATATTTTTATTATTCCCGGCTATCGTTTCCGTGTGGTGGAGCGCTTGCTGACCAATTTCCATTTACCCAAATCCACGCTATTCATGCTGGTGTGCGCCTTTGGAGGCATGCTGAACCTGAAGCTGGCGTATCGGCATGCGGTGGAAGAGCGTTACCGCTTCTTCAGCTATGGCGATGCGATGTTGATCGAGCGCGAGCAAACATGAAATTCGAACTACTCAATACCGATGGCCCAGCGCGCCGTGCGCGCCTCACCCTGGCGCATGGCGTGCTGGATACGCCGGCCTTCATGCCGGTGGGCACTTACGGCACGGTCAAGGCGATGCGCCCCACCGATCTTAAAGATATCGGCGCGCAAATTGTGCTCGGCAATACCTTTCATCTCTGGCTGCGCCCAGGGCTGGAGGTGATCGAGGCGCACGGCGGCTTGCATCGCTTCATGGGCTGGGATGGCCCGATTCTCACCGACTCCGGTGGGTTTCAGGTGTTCAGCCTGAACGAGTTGCGCAAGATCAGCGAAGAGGGTGTTAAGTTTCGCTCCCCCATCAACGGTGATCCGTGCTTTTTGTCGCCGGAGGAATCGATGCGGATTCAGCGCGTGCTGAATGCCGACATCGTGATGATTTTCGATGAGTGCACGCCCTACCCGGCGGATTACGCGACGGCGGAAGAATCGATGCTGCTCTCGCTGCGCTGGGCAGCGCGCTCCAAAGCGGCGCACGGCGATAACCCGAATGCTTTGTTCGGTATCGTGCAGGGGGGGATGTATCCGGAATTGCGGGTGCAATCGTTGCGTGGCTTGGAAGACATCGGTTTCGACGGCTATGCGATCGGCGGTCTGTCGGTGGGCGAGCCGAAAGAAGAAATGCGTAAAACGCTCAACCACATCGCACCGCTACTGCCGCAGGACAAGCCGCGCTATTTGATGGGCGTGGGCACGCCGGAAGATATCGTGGAGGCGGTGGTCGCCGGCATCGACATGTTCGATTGCGTAATGCCGACGCGCAATGCGCGCAATGGCCATTTGTTCACTCGCTTCGGCGACGTGCGCATCCGCAATAGCCGCTACCGTACCGACACGCAGCCCTTGGACAAAACTTGTGCTTGCTATACCTGCCGCAACTTCACCCGCGCTTATTTATATCATTTGGATAAGTCGCAAGAGATTCTCGGCGCGACCTTGAACACGATTCACAACCTGCATTATTACCAGCAGATGATGCGCGAGCTACGCGCTGCGATCGAGGCCGGCCGGCTTGCGGAGCATGTGGCCGAATTCCGGCAGGCGAGGGCGGGTTCGTGCTAGAATTCACGGCATTTTTAAGACCGTCCAGGAGAATTTTGTCATGATTAGCAATGCATACGCCGCGCCTGCGGCAGGGGCGCAAGACCCAATTATGGGGTTGTTGCCGTTTGTGGTTATTTTTGTGTTGTTCTACTTCATGTTGATCCGGCCGCAAATGAAGCGCGCCAAAGAACAGAAAAAGATGATCGAGGCGCTGCAAAAAGGCGACGAAGTCATCACCACCGGTGGCGTGCTGGGCAAGATCACCAAAGTGAGTGATCAATACATGAGCCTGGAGATCGCCGACAACGTCGTGATTCAAGTGCAAAAAGCCACGGTGCAAACGCTGCTGCCGAAAGGCACCATGAAAAGCAACGCCTAGTCCCTTCATTCACCACCCTTCACACCGCACAAATTTATGAACCGCTACCCACGCTGGAAATATATCGTTATTGGGGTGAGCCTCTTGTTGGGCTTCCTCTACACCCTGCCGAATTTCTACGGCAACGAACCCGCGGTGCAGATCTCAGCCGATAAACCCTCGGTCAAAATCGAACCGGCCACGGTGCTGCGGGTGGAGAGTATTCTTAGTCTGGGCAAGATCGCATATCGCGGCGTGAAGCTAGAGGGTAAAAACGTCACGGTGCGCTTCACGGATGTAGATACTCAGACCAAGGGCAGCACCTTGCTGCGCGAGCAGCTTGGCCAAGAGTATGTGGTGGCGCAGAACCTGTTGCCGCGTTCGCCGGCTTGGCTCACCTCCATGGGTGCGCTGCCCATGTACCTGGGCTTGGACTTGCGTGGCGGCGTGCATTTCCTGCTGCAACTTGATACAAAATCAGCCTTCAACAAGGCGATGGAGCGCCACGCAAGCGACGTTCGCAGCAGTTTGCGCGAGAAGAAAGTGCAATACACCAGCGTAACGCGCCAGGGTGGAGAAGTGCGCGTTAAGTTTGCCGACACCGCAGCGCGCGACAAGGCCAAAGAAATCATCGCAGACCGCGTCTCGGATTTGTTTGTCAAAGAGTCGCAAGAGGGCAACGAGTTTGTGCTGGTCGGATCGATGCGGGAAGAAGCGCTCGCGCGTCGCCAAGACCTCGATCTCAAGCAGAACCTGACCACCTTGCGCAACCGGGTGAATGAGTTGGGTGTAGCGGAGCCCATCATCCAGCAGCAGGGCAGCGATCGCATTGTGGTGCAATTGCCGGGGATTCAAGATACGGCGCGCGCCAAACAGATACTGGGTCGCACCGCGACCTTGGAAATTCGCATGGCGGATTTTAGCGACGCCGAGGTCGCTGCGGCGGAACAAGGCCAACCCCCCTTGGGTGCGGCGCTGCACACCGAGCGCGACGGCCGCAAACTGCTGGTGCGCAAACAAGTGGCGCTAACCGGCGATTACATCACCGATGCCAGTTCCGGCTTTGACGAAAACGGCCGCGCAGCGGTACACATGACGCTGGATAGTCGTGGCTCGCGTATTTTCCAAGAGCTGACGCGGGAAAATGTCGGCAAGCGCATGGCGATTGTGTTGATCGAAAAGGGCCAGGAAGAAGTGATTACCGCGCCCAATATCATCACCGAAATCGCCGGTGGCCGCGTGCAGATCACCGGCATGCGCAGCGCGGAAGAATCGAGCGATATCGCGCTCTTGTTGCGTGCGGGTGCGCTGGCGGCGCCGATGGAAATCATCGAAGAACGCACCGTCGGCCCGAGCCTGGGCGCCGACAATATTACGCGCGGCTTCAATTCCACCATGATCGGTTTCGCGCTGATCGCGGTGTTCATGATTGTTTACTACCGCTTATTCGGCTTGATTTCCGTCTTTACCTTGGCGATCAACGTGGCGCTCTTGATCGGCATTTTGTCCTTGATGCAGGCCACCCTGACCTTGCCCGGCATCGCCGGCATCGCGCTCACCGTCGGCATGGCGATCGACGCCAACGTGTTGATCTTCGAGCGCATCCGCGAGGAATTACGCAACGGCAATTCACCGCAGGCGGCGATCCACGCCGGTTTTGACCGCGCCTGGGATACGATTTTCGACTCCAACATTACCACGCTGATTGCGGGCTTTTTCTTGTTCTGGCTCGGCTCCGGCCCGGTGCGCGGTTTCGCGGTCGTGTTGTGTATCGGCATTCTGACCTCGATGTTCAGCGCGGTGACCGTCTCGCGCGGCATCGTCAATCTGACTTACGGCCGAGCGAAGAAGCTCGACGGCATCTCCATCGGCTAAGCGGCGCACAAAGGATTCATCATGGAATTATTTAAGATCAAGCACGACATTTCCTTCATGAAGTACGCGAAGGGTACGACCATTTTTTCTGCCATCACCTTCGTCCTCGCCATTGTGTTTCTGGTGTGGAAAGGGCTGAACCTCGGTGTCGATTTCACCGGGGGAACGGTGCTGGAAGTGCGCTATACACAGGCCGCGGAGATTCAAAATATCCGTGAACATTTAGCGGCGCAAGGCCATGCTGATGCGAGCGTGCAGAATTTCGGCACCTCGCGCGACGTGCTGATCCGGCTAGCGGTGAAACAGGGTGTCACCAGCGCGCAATTGTCAGAACAAGTGATGGGCATATTGAAGCAGCAAGCGCCGGACGTGACGATGCAACGGGTCGAGTTCGTTGGGCCGCAAGTGGGAAAGGAATTGCTCTATGACGGATCGCTGGCGTTGCTGGCAGTGTCGTTCGGGATTGTGGCCTATCTCGCGGTGCGCTTTGAGTGGCGCTTCGCGGTGGGTGCGATCATCGCGACCTTTCACGACGTGCTGATCATCATCGGCCTGTTCGCTTTATTTCAGTGGGAATTTTCGCTCACCGTGCTGGCGGCGGTGCTGGCGATTCTCGGCTACTCGGTGAACGACACCGTGGTGGTATTCGACCGGATACGCGAAAACTTCCGCAAAATGCGCAAGGGCTCGGTTGCGGAAATTATCGACAATGCGATCACGCGCACCCTGTCCCGCACCGTGATGACACACGTCACTACGCAACTGATGGTGTTTTCCATGCTGTTTCTGGGCGGCGAAATTCTCTACTACTTCGCGCTTGCGCTGACCATCGGCATCGTGGTCGGTACCTATTCCTCGGTCTTGGTAGCCAGCCCGATTGTGATGTGGCTGGGCGTATCGCGCGAAGATTTCGTCAAGGTGGAAAAAAAGCCGGAAGCCGAAGCATTGCCGTAAGTAGCTAACGGATTAAATGCTTTCACCCAGCAGAACACAAAGTAGGGGCGAGGCATGCCTCGCCCGAAATCGGGTCGGGCATGCCCGACCCCTACAACGCCTAGGTTTACCCCATGGAACTCTTCTCCCAACTCATCGATATCGTGCTGCACCTCGATCAGCACTTGACGCTATTAATCAACCAATATGGCGTGTGGGTGTACGCTATTTTGTTCACGATTATTTTTTGCGAAACCGGCTTGGTGGTGACGCCGTTTCTGCCGGGTGATTCGCTGCTGTTCGTGGTGGGTGCGCTGGCGGCGACCGGCGCGCTGGATGTGCAGGCGGTGATCTTGCTGCTGATGGCGGCGGCTTTTTTGGGGGACAACACCAATTATTGGATTGGGCGCTTTATCGGGCCCCGCGTGTTCACCCAGGAATCGCGCTGGCTCAATCGGCGCTATTTGGATAAGACGGAAGCGTTTTACGAGAAGCATGGTGGTAAGACAGTGCTGTTCGCGCGTTTTTTGCCGATCATTCGCACCTTCGCGCCCTTCGTGGCCGGCATCGGCCACATGATCTATACCCGCTTCGTGCTATTCAGCATTTTGGGCGCGATCGTTTGGATCAACTCGCTGGTATTTCTGGGGTATTTCTTCGGCAATATCCCCATCATCAAGAACAATCTGACGCTGGCGATACTCGGCATCATCGTGCTGTCGCTCATGCCGGGGATTATTCATTTCATACGCGAGAAAACGCGCGCCTAGAATGCAAAACTCGCGTCGCGAGTATTAGGCTACAGCCGCGCGCTTCACGTTGCTATTTCACACCCAGTAATTCCACATCGAACACCAAGGTCGCATTCGGCGGAATCACGCCGCCCGCGCCGCGGCTGCCATAGCCCATTTGAGCGGGAATAATCAGCGTTCGTTGGCCGCCGATTTTCATACCGGCCACACCTTCATCCCAACCGCGAATGACTTGCCCGGCGCCAAGCCCAAACGTGAAGGGGTCGCTACGGTCGCGCGAGCTGTCGAATTTCTTTCCTTTGTTGTCTTTGGCCGCAGCGTCATAGAGCCAGCCGGTGTAGTGAACCGTTACTTTTGTACCCGCGACGGCGACCGTGCCATCACCTACTTTGTGATCGGTCTTGATCAGGTCTACGCCCACTTGGCCATGCGTATGGCTATGCGATGCGTCGTCGTGCGCGGCAGAGAGTTGAGGTAGTGCGGCCAAGCCCAGGGCGGACAGGCCGGTGAGGGTGCGGATAAGGGTTTTACGCATGGGTAGCTCCGTTGAAAAAAAGCGTATCCTACGCGCAAAACAAAAACGGGCCAATGGCCCGTTTTTGCGTTGGTAAGTCGACGCAGCTTATTTTAGCGACGCAAGCAGTTTCTCAAATGCCTCCGCGAATAGTTTCACGCCATCCACTTGCAGCTCGTCGCCCACGTCGCGCATATTGATGCCAAGGTGCTCGAGCGCGAGATAATCGTGCTGCGCTTGTTTGATG
>JAUXTZ010000056.1 GCA_030681095.1 Burkholderiales bacterium | reverse complement strand
GTAATTTTTTAAGTATCTGGGCAGACAATATGGCAGCAGTTATTACAAAACAATTTACCCCTTATCAACCTAAGCCTGACGAAGAATACATGAGCAAGAGTCAGCTCAATCATTTTCGTAAGATTTTGAATGACTGGAAATCTGAATTAAGTAACGATCTTGATAAAACTGTTCACACCATGCAAGACGAAGTGACCATGTTTGCTGACCCTAATGACCGCGCCAGCCAAGAGTCTGACATGACTTTAGAATTGCGCAATCGCGACCGCGAACGTAAACTAATCAAGAAAATCGACGAAACCATCGCCAAAATCGAAGCCGGTGACTATGGCTATTGCGAAAGCTGTGGTGTGGAAATCGGTTTAAAACGCTTGGAAGCTCGCCCAACGGCCACCTTGTGCATCGATTGTAAGACGCTGGACGAGATGCGCGAACGGCAAGTCGCCAAGTAAGCCCTCGGCAATCATCCCCGGTGCAATCCAGGCCGGCTCTCTCTTTAAATACATGGCCGCTACCGCACCCCAAACGCTCGATGATCCATTCCAGTGCGCCTTCTATGGCACGCTCTACGGCGTCATGACTTGGGATCAACTCACTCAATTCTGGGACAAAGTGGATGCGAGGGCTGGCTGGTATTTATATGCGGTTGGTACGGAACCACCCACGCAGCCAGCGGATACTGAACACGTCAAAAAATTCATGCTAGATCTGGATGCTTTACTGCGTCTGGAGCACCAAGAAGATTATTGCAGCATTGTTTATGCGGATAATCTAGATAATCCAAGCTTCATTAAGATTTATGATCCGAATCATCTTGGCTCGTCCTGCGGCTCATCCAAGAACCCACCACTACCTGGATGGGTGATGAGTCTGATTCCCCCCGCTGCGCTATATCCTACCGTCGTGCCGCAAAGCCGCAAGCGTTGGTGGCAAGGATTTCTTGACTCATTAAAGTAAGCCAGGGCACACCCAACAAAAAAGGCGGTCATTGACCGCCTTTTTTGCTTTTACACAAAACGCCTTAAGCTTGCTCAGGCTTCTGCTCTATCGGTGCCGGCGCTTCGAGCAGCGCTTTCATCGACAAGCGCAAGCGGCCTTTCTCGTCGGCCTCCAGCACTTTCACCCGCACGCTCTGGCCTTCCTTGAGATGTTCACCCACCGTGTTGACGCGCTCATGGGCGATTTGGGAAATGTGCAACAAGCCATCACGGCCCGGCAACACACTCACGATCGCGCCAAAGTCGAGTAGCTTGAGCACCGTGCCATCATAGGTGCGGCCCACTTCCACTTCAGCCGTCAGATCCTCAATGCGCTTCTTGGCAGCGTTGCCGGCTTCCATGCTGTGGCAGGCGATGGTGACGGTGCCGTCCTCGCCGATGTCGATCTGCGTGCCGGTTTCTTCGGTCAGCGCACGAATCACCGCGCCACCTTTGCCGATCACGTCACGGATTTTTTCCGGATTGATCTTGATCTGAATCATGCGCGGCGCGAAATCGGAAAGCTCGGTGCGCACTTGCGGCACGGCCTGCTTCATGTGGCCCAGGATGTGCATGCGGCCTTCGCGCGCTTGGGATAGCGCAACCTGCATGATTTCCTTGGTTATGCCATCGATCTTGATATCCATCTGCAAGGCCGTGATACCGTTATCGGTGCCCGCGACTTTGAAATCCATATCGCCCAGGTGATCTTCATCCCCCAGGATATCGGTCAGCACTGCAAAGCGGTTGCCATCCTTGATCAGGCCCATGGCGATACCTGCGGTATGCGCTTTAACCGGTACACCGGCATCCATCAGCGCGAGGCAACCGCCGCACACTGAAGCCATGGAGCTGGAGCCATTGGATTCCGTGATTTCAGATACCAGACGAATCGCATAGCTGAAATCGTCGCCACTCGGCAGAACCGCAATCAACGCGCGCTTGGCGAGGCGGCCATGGCCGATTTCGCGGCGCTTGGGTGTACCTACGCGGCCAGTCTCACCGGTCGCATAGGGAGGCATGTTGTAATGCAACATGAAGGGATCGGAAAAATCGCCATCCAACGCGTCAATTTTTTGCGCATCGCGTGCTGTTCCAAGCGTGGCCACGACCAAAGCTTGGGTTTCACCGCGCGTGAACAGCGCCGAACCATGCGTGCGTGGCAACACGCCGGTACGAATAGTGATCGGACGGACGGTGCGCGTGTCGCGGCCGTCAATCCGTGGCTCACCGGCCAGGATGCGGCTACGCACGGTCTTCGCTTCAAATTCGAAGAACAGAGATTTCACCATGTTCTGCTTATCAGAATCCAAGTCAGGCGTAATCAATTCCGCAAACACGCGATCACGAATCTCATCGACTTTAACCGTGCGCGCTTGTTTCTGGGTAATGCGATAAGCATCTTGCAGCGCCGCTTCGGCGAGTTGGCCCACGCGGTCGGAAAGCGCTTGGTCTTTCTCTGCCGGCGCCCAATCCCAAGGAGCATTGCCCGCTTCTTCTGCGAGTTCGTTGATCACGTTGATGACGACTTGCATTTGCTCGTGGCCGAACACTACCGCGCCGAGCATGACTTCTTCCGACAATTCTTTCGCTTCGGATTCGACCATTAACACGGCATGCGCAGTAGCGGCAACGACCAGATTCAGATCCGTGGATGCTAACTCGGTCTTGGTCGGGTTGAGCACATATTGATTGTCGATGTAGGCTACGCGCGCCGCACCGATCGGGCCATTAAACGGGATACCGGAAATGGCCAGCGCAGCGGAAGCACCGATCAACGCAGGAATGTCGGGATCAACTTCCGGATTGCACGACACGACAGTCGCGACAATTTGCACTTCGTTTAAAAAACTATCGGGGAACAAGGGGCGCAGCGGACGATCGATCAACCGTGAAGTCAGCGTCTCTTTCTCGGACGGACGACCTTCGCGCCGGAAGAATCCACCCGGGATCTTACCAACCGCGTAAGTGCGTTCTTGATAATCAACCGTGAGCGGGAAAAAATCCTGGCCGGGTTTCGCTTCTTTTTTGCCAACGACAGTGACTAGGACGCAGGTATCGTCCATATTTACCATCACGGCGCCACTAGCTTGACGCGCGATTTCGCCAGTTTCCAGGGTCACTTGATGTTTGCCATAGGCAAAAGATTTTTTGACGTGTGCCAAGTTGGATTCCTCTAATGATTTAGCCCGCACTGCGGGCCATTGAATAGCAAACGATAAGGAGAAATAAAAAGGCGCGATATACATCGCGCCTTTTTATTATTTGCGCAGACCGAGTCGCTCGATCAGCGTACGGTAGCGATCAGCACTGCCGCGCTTCAAGTAGTCCAACAGCTTGCGGCGCTTGCTCACTAGTCTCAGCAGCCCGCGACGGGAGTGATGATCTTTCACGTGGTCCTTGAAATGGCCAGTGAGATGGTTGATACGTGCGGTCATCAGTGCGACCTGTACTTCGGACGAACCGGTATCGCCTTGCGCGAGCTGATAATCGCCCACGATTTTTGCCTTGTCTGCAGTGGTTACAGCCATGTCTGTCTAGCTCCAACGGAAAACGCGCATTTTACCCGCTAACACAGCATTTTCACAAGCTTTTTTCGCGCATGACGCATCATCATCAACGCTGCACGACCAAGCGGAAAGGCTGCAACTTACCCTCATTACCCACCTCACCAACGCCAATAAATATATGTTTTTCATCATATATTCTAAAGCGTTGGCTTATAGGAAGCTTGGGTAGCCAAAGCGCTTGGCCCTGGCGCAGGTAGTAGGCGGCATCCTGATCCAACGCAATCTCGGGCAGGCTAGCCACTAAACAGTCTGGCGGCAGTAATTTATTATCGCGTTCCGCCTCCGGTAATGCTTCTAGTGTATCCAGCGTGATCGCTTCGGCCAGGGTAAATGCACCGACCCGCGTTCGGCGTAAGCCGATCAGATGCGCGCCGCAACCAAGCTGTTCGCCTATATCTTCCGCCAACACGCGTATATACGTGCCTTTGCTGCAATCGACCCGGATACTTAAGGTATCGACATCAAAATTCAGTATTTCGATTTGGTGCAGTGTGACAGCCCGTGGCGCGCGCTCGATTTCAATGCCTTTGCGCGCATATTTGTACAGCGCTTGCCCCTGATGCTTGAGCGCGGAATACATCGGTGGCGTCTGCATGATTGGGCCAATAAATTGGCTCACCACACGCTCGATATCGCCACGGCTGACGGCCACTTGCCGTTGAGACAGCATCTGGCCATCGGCATCGCCGGTATCCGTGGTTTCACCGAGCTTAATCACTGCCTCATAACTTTTATCCGCATCCGTCGGATATTGAGCAAACTTGGTGGCTTCCCCCAAGCACAAGGGTAGCAAGCCGCTTGCCATCGGATCGAGGGTGCCGGTATGCCCCGCCTTGGCAGCGCGATACAAGCGTTTCGCGATTTGCAACGCGGCATTCGAGGTGATACCTACTGGCTTATCGAGCAACAGTACACCGCTCACGTCGCGCTTGATTCGCTTCGTGTTCAAGGGAATCCTGGAGGAATCAGTCGTCGGAGGGATGCCGGGCGTCTTCGGCGACGGCATCGG
Organism: Burkholderiales bacterium; assembly: GCA_030681095.1. Taxonomy (GTDB): domain Bacteria; phylum Pseudomonadota; class Gammaproteobacteria; order Burkholderiales; family Thiobacteraceae; genus RBG-16-58-11. Next base: position 5,304 of record JAUXTZ010000056.1, on the reverse strand, counting down.
CAATCAGTTTATCGAGCCGCGCACCTTGCTCGATCGAGATATCGTGCATGAAGTGCAGCATGGGCATCACACGCAGTTTCATGCGGTGCGCAACTTGTGAGCGCAAAAAACCCGCCGCTGAATAGAGGCCTTTTAGCGCCTCATTGATGCGTGCCTGGTCACCAAGCAGGGAAAAGAACACTTTGGCGTGAGCATAATCGGCGCTGACTTCTACACCTGTCAGCGTAACCATGCCCACCCGCGGATCTTTGACCTCAAGTTGAATCAATTCGGCCAACTCGCGTTGAATTTGCTCCGCGACGCGACGCGGACGGGATGCGTCCTTGGGCATAAATCGCCTTTAGAGGCTGCGCGCGATTTCCACAACCTCGAAGGCTTCTAGCTGGTCGCCCTCATTCAGGTCGTTGAAGTTCTTAAGCGACAAACCACATTCAAAGCCAGATTTAACTTCTTTCACATCGTCTTTGAAACGCTTGAGCGAATCAAGCTCGCCGGTGTGAATCACCACGCCCGCACGAATCACTCGCACTTGTGAGCTGCGTTTGATTTGACCTTCAAGCACATAACAACCGACGACGGTGCCGACTTTGGAAATGCGGAACACCTGACGGATTTCCACCAAGCCGAGTGCTTGCTCTTTTCTCTCTGGCGGCAGCATGCCTGACATCGCTGCTTTGATCTCATCCACCGCATCGTAAATGATGTTGTAGTAGCGGATGTCGACGCCACTGCTTTGTGCCAGCTTACGTGCTTGCGCATCGGCGCGCACATTGAAGCCGATGATGACTGCTTTAGATGCGAGCGCTAAGTTCACATCCGACTCTGTCACGCCACCGACCGCGCTATGAATGATGCTGACTTTTACTTCTTCCGTAGAAAGTTTGGCTAGCGATTGCGATAGGGCTTCCTGCGAACCCTGTACATCCGCCTTGATAATAAGCGGCAGGGACTGAACCTCGCCCATTTGCTCAAACATGTTTTCGAGTTTCGCGGCATGTTGTTTTGCTAGCTTCACATCGCGGAATTTACCTTGGCGAAACAGGGCAATTTCGCGCGCTTTGCGCTCATCCACCAGCACCATGGTTTCCTCACCGGCAAGCGGCACATCAGACAAACCAAGAATCTCGACTGGAATTGACGGCCCGGCTTCTTTCACCGGCTTGCCATTTTCGTCCAGCATTGCACGCACCCGACCAAATGCGGCGCCAGCGAGCAGAATCTCACCTTGACGTAAAGTGCCGGATTGAATCAGGATCGTCGCGACCGGGCCACGCCCTTTATCCAAGCGGGATTCGATCACCAAACCTTTTGCTGGGCAATCGCGCGGTGCATGCAAGGCCAGCACTTCCGCTTGCAGCAAGACGCGTTCTATTAGATTATCAATGCCCTGTCCGGTCTTGGCAGATACTTCGACGAACATCGTATCGCCACCCCACTCTTCAGGCACCACGCCTTGCGCGGAGAGCTCTTGCTTCACGCGTTCGGCATTTGCCTCTGGCTTATCGATCTTATTCACCGCGACCACGACCGGCACATTGCCGGCCTTGGCATGATGCACCGCCTCAATCGTCTGCGGCATCACGCCGTCATCAGCCGCAACGACCAAGATCACGATATCCGTCGCTTTTGCGCCACGCGCACGCATGGCAGTAAACGCTTCATGGCCAGGGGTATCGAGGAAGGTCACCATGCCACGCGGCGTTTCAACATGATAGGCGCCGATATGCTGGGTAATGCCACCCGCTTCACCGGTTGCAACCCGGGTGCGGCGAATATAGTCGAGCAGCGAAGTTTTACCATGGTCTACGTGGCCCATTACCGTGACCACTGGTGCGCGGGGCAGTTGTTCCACTTCCTTGGCATGCTCTGCATCCAGGTAAGACTCAGGGCTATCCAGCGCAGCTGGCTTTGCAACATGCCCCATCTCTTCAATCACAATCATCGCAGTTTCTTGATCGAGCACTTGGTTAATCGTGACCATGGATCCCATCTTCATCAGGGTTTTAATCACTTCTGCCGCCTTCACCGCCATTTTGTGCGCGAGCTCACCCACAGAGATGGTTTCAGGGACGAGCACTTCACGTACAACGGGTTCAGTAGGTGCGCTGAAGGTATGTTGTCCATCATCATCGGTTTTATGCTTAGCCGCTTTACCACGACCACGCCAAGCGCCGCCTGTCGTATCGCCACGGACTTTTAGTGCGCGTTTCTTAGAGCCTTGGTCCACCCAAGCGGTGGGCGCGGCTTTGCCTGCTTTTTTCGCGCCTTTTTTGCGCGCGGCATCACCCTCTACTGGTTTGGAGACGTGCAAGGTACCATCGGTTTTTGCTTCCACTGCAACCGCAGGTGGGGTTACTGCTTCGGCCGCTTTAGGCTCAGTGATGGCTACGACTTTTTCCGCCAATTCAGGCTCGGCAACTGGCGTTACTTCGGCTACAGCTTTTTTGGAGCGAGTGGCGCGTTTTTTCTTCGCTTCCGCATCTTGCTTTTGACGCTCCATCAATTCGGCTTGTTTGCGCGCTTCTTCTTCGCGCTTTGCCAACTGATTCGCGTCGATCACTGGTTCGGTAGCCTTGATTTCCTTCACCGGCTCTTCGACTACAGGTGCGGTATCGCGCTTAACAATCACCCGTTTTTTACGAACTTCAACTTGAATTGTCCGGGCCTTGCCGGTCGAATCCGATTTGCGAATTTCAGTGGTTTCGCGTCGAGTGAGCGTAATTTTGCTGCGACTTTCCTTTACGCCGTGTGCGCGGCGCAGGTAATCCAGAAGCTGGGTTTTATCCTGCTCCGAAAGCGAATCGTTGGCAGCGCTTTTTTCCACCCCAGCGGCCTTAAGCTGCTCCAATAGCAGCGTGGCGGCCACACCTAGCTCAGTGGCAAATTGCGCTACATTCATTTGCGGCATTTAAGCCCTCCATCAATACTGCATCAATTAACTATTTATTGCTCGGCGGCGAACCACGGTGCGCGCGCCGTCATGATCAGAGCCTTTGCGCGCTCTTCTTCCATACCGGTCATCTCGACCAAGTCATCCGTTGACAAATCGGCCAGCGCCTCTACGTTATCAACACCGTGCTCAGCAAGCTTACGTATAGTTTCGCCATCCATGCCTTCCATCGTTGCGAGGTCTTCGGCAACATGCTCGACTTTCTCCTCGCTCGCGATTTCAGCGGTCAGCAAAACATTACGCGCGCGGGCACGCAATTCATTGATCGTGTCTTCGTCGAACGATTCCATCTCCAACATCTCGCTCAGCGGTACATAGGCAATCTCTTCGATAGTCGAGAAACCCTCCTGCACCAACACGTCGGCGACTTCCTCATCGACATCCAGTTTTTGCATGAATTCTGCTTTGATCGACGTCGCTTCTTCCACGTTCTTCTGTTGGGCTTCGTCTGGCGTCATGATATTGAGCGTCCAGCCGGAGAGTTCAGAAGCCAAACGCACGTTTTGACCGGTACGGCCAATAGCAAGCGCGAGCTGCTCCTCATCCACCACTACGTCCATACTGTGCTTTTCTTCATCGACGACGATACTGGAAACCTCGGCCGGCGCGAGTGCATTAATAACGAACTGTGCCGCATCGGGTGACCACAGCACGATATCCACGCGCTCGCCACCTAATTCGCTGGTGACAGCCTGAACACGCGAGCCGCGCATACCGATACAAGTACCCTGCGGGTCAATACGCGGGTCATTCGACTTCACCGCAATCTTGGCGCGGGCGCCGGGATCACGCGCCGCAGCCTTGATCTCAATCAGCCCCTCTTCGATTTCAGGCACTTCAAGCTCAAATAATTTGACTACAAATTCTGGCGCAACACGGGACAAAATCAACTGCGGGCCACGCGCTTGACGATCAATTTTCAACAAATAGGCGCGCACGCGGTCACCGATACGCAAATTCTCGCGCGGGATCATCTGATCGCGTGGCAATATGGCTTCAATGCGCCCCGACTCAATAATCGCACTCCCGCGTTCCATGCGCTTGATCACACCTGTAACCAAATGCTCTTTACGCATCAGGAAATCACTCAGGATTTGCTCGCGCTCAGCTTCGCGGATCTTCTGTAAAATCACTTGCTTCGCGGTTTGCGCGCCGATTCGACCAAATTCAACTGGCTCTAAATGCTCTTCGATAAATTCGCCGACTTGTATTTCCGCATTCTTTTTTTGCGCTTCCGACAAAGGCATTTGCAGACCCTCATCTAAATAATCCTTATCCTCCACCACTTCCCAGAGCCGAAAACTTTCATACACTCCAGTTTCGCGATCAATTTCAACCCGAACTTCAACTTCTTCAGGAAAGCGTTTTTTCGTAGCGGAGGCCAAGGCAAGCTCAAGCGCGGAAAATACGATTTCTCGATCCACATTTTTCTCGCGCGCTAACGCGTCAGCCACCAACATAATTTCTCGGCTCATACCACTCTCCAAATTAAATCGCGGGAACCAGTCGCGCCTTATCGACATTCGACCATTCGAATGCCTGTATCGCGCCGTCCACTTCTAATTCCAAAATACCGTTTTTTAACTCACCCAGCAGGCCAACCACATTACGTCGGCCATCGACTGGCACACGCAATTTCAGTTGCGCTTTATCGCCACGAAAACGCTCAATATCCGTTTCCTTTTTCAGCGGCCGATCCAATCCGGGTGAAGACACTTCGAGTCTGTCGTACTCGTAGTCAAGATCAACTGCAAGCAAACGGCTCAGATGGTTACTGACCGCTACACAATCCTCAACCGTAATACCTCCCGGCTTATCGATAAACACCTGGAGGTGCTTTCCGCGATTGCCGAGGCTCAGATCTACAAACTCGTAGCCAAGTCCAGGCAAGGTATTTTCCAGTAGCGCTTGCAAATCCATACGCTCACCACAAACGAAAAATGGGCCCAAAGCCCATCTTCTAAATTGACGCGGATTATAGCAAGTAAACAATAACTAAGACAATGAAATTAGGGTAAAAAGTTATATAGGATGCGTATTTTTCATGCTCTCCATTCGGCATCAAATCTTATTTTTTTTTTAACTCTTCCAAACGCAAAAGCCCTCACGAGGAGGGCTTTTGTTTACTGAAGGGTGCCTGGCGGTGACCTACTTTCGCACGGGTAATCCGCACTATCATCGGCGCGAGCCCGTTTCACGGTCCTGTTCGGGATGGGAAGGGGTGGGTCCAAGCTGCTATGGCCGCCAAGCGTAACTGGTTGCTGCGTCGCACCTGATTTTTAGTCAGGGTCGCCGAAGCCAATCTGGAAGAAGTCATTTCATGTTACGACAACAGTGTTTTGTAGGGTTTGATT
>JAUXTZ010000046.1 GCA_030681095.1 Burkholderiales bacterium | reverse complement strand
TGGGACTATATGCACCGGAAGCCGGAACCATGGCTGCCCGGGTGCATTTGTTTGTTGCCCATCATTGCACGCGCAACAGCGAATTTAACGCCGAGGAATTCGGCCACCATGCGTTGCAATTTTTCACCCTGGACGAGATCGGCGCGCGCATCGAGCAAGGCGAAATCCAAGAGCCCGGCACCCTCATCGCATACTATCGTTACAAGCACCATGACTAAACCCGCAATCTTCATCGACCGCGACGGCACGCTCAACGTCGAAAAAAACTATCTTCATCTTTGGCAAGATTGGGAATGGATCCCCGGCGCGGTAGAGTCGATCAAGCGCTTCAACGCAGCGGGTTATCTCGTCATCGTCACCTCGAACCAAGCCGGTGTGGCGCGTGGTTTGTACAATGAGGCCGATATCGATGCATTGCATCGCCAAGTCGATGCCGATTTGCAACGGCAGGGCGCACGGATCGACGCCTACTATTATTGCCCGCATCATCCCGAACATGGCCCCGTGCGCGACTGCGATTGCCGCAAGCCCGAGCCAGGCATGCTGTTGCAAGCAGCACGTGAACACGAAGTGGACCTCGTTGGTTCATATATGATCGGCGATAAGGTGAGCGACGTGGAAGCAGGGCTCAATGCTGGGGTAATCCCGATTCTGGTGGAGACGGGCTATGGTGCAGAAGAGCGTATTGAGTTGCCACCGAATATATTGGTGGTGCGCGACATCGCTGCGGCGTGTGAGTGGATATTGGAGCTGTAACTATGCAAAGTTTGTGGAACGATCAAGAGGCTGCGCAATACGCTGGCGATTTGGGCCAGCGTGTATACACCTCGCGCTTATTGGGCCGAGATAAAACGTTGGTGCTACACGGTGGCGGCAATACCTCGGTCAAAATCACCGAGCCAAACATCCTGGGCGAAGACGAGCAACGCCTGTATGTCAAAGGCAGTGGATGGGACTTGGAATTTATCGAGGCTGCCGGTTTCTCGCCGGTGCAATTAGCGTACATGCTAAAGCTCGCTAAGCTCTCATCACTACCCGATCCGCAAATGGTAAATGAGCTGGTGACCCATATGACGCGCGCTTCGGCGCCCACGCCTTCGGTCGAGACCATTTTGCATGCGCTGCTGCCGTACAAATATGTTGATCACACCCACGCCGATGCGGTAATCGCGATCACCAACACGGCCAATGGCGAGGCGCGCATCCGTGAAATCTACGGGCAAGACGTGGTAGTCATTCCTTATGTGATGCCAGGCTTCGATTTGGCACGCCTGGTTGCGCAGATTTTTGCGACGGATGCGAATGAGAAAACCCAAGGCATGGTGCTGCTCAATCACGGCATATTCTCCTTCGGCGACAATGCGCGTGAATCCTATGAGCGGATGATCGCGCTGGTATCGCGCGCGGAGGCGTATTTGGCATCGCATCAGGCCTGGCAACTCGCTACGCCGACAGCCGCCCCCCCGGAGAGTCCCCTGCGCAACGATATCGCTGCTTTACGCCAGTCAGTCTCAGCCATGCTGGGCGCGCCGGCGATTCTCGCTACTGATCAGGCAGCAAAATATTTGGCGTTTGCCCAGCGGTCTGATGCAACTGTTATTGCACGCCAAGGTCCCGCGACACCGGATCATGTGATCCGCACCAAGCGCATTCCGATGCTGGGTCGCGATCTGGAGCATTACGCCACGCAGTACCGCGCATATTTTGATGCGCATGCGTCAATGGCCAAAGAACCTAAGACCATGCTTGATCCTGCGCCGCGCGTCATTCTCGATGCGGAATTCGGCCTCTGCGCGGTTGGACGAAACGCGAAAGACACATAGATCATCTCCGATATTTATGATCACACCATCGATATCATCTTGCGCGCGACCGCGCTCGGTGGATTTCAAGCATTGCCCGCCAAGGATATTTTCGATGTGGAATACTGGGACTTGGAGCAAGCCAAACTCAAGAAAAGCGGCAAGCCTTTAGCGTTCGCGGGCGAAGTAGCGCTGGTGACCGGCGCTGCCTCCGGCATCGGTAAGGCCTGCGTCGAATCTTTGCTGGCGCGCGGTGCGGCGGTGGTGGGGCTGGATATCAATCCCGCGATCGAATCTTTATTCATGCGTGCTGATTTCCTTGGCTTGGTGTGCGATATCACGAGTGATAGCGGCATCCGCGACGCGTTGGAAAGCACCGTGCGCCGCTTCGGCGGCCTTGACATGCTCATCCTCAACGCCGGTATCTTTCCCGGCGGCAAACGCATCGACCAACTCTCCACCGATGAGTGGCGCAAAGTGATGGCGGTTAATCTCGACGCGAACTTCGCCCTCATGCGCGAATGTCACCCCTTGCTTAAGCTCGCGCCTAACAAGGGCAGGGCGGTCATCATTGGCTCTAAAAATGTGCCTGCACCTGGCCCTGGCGCTGCGGCGTATTCCACCTCGAAGGCCGCGCTCAACCAACTCGCACGCGTTGCGGCGCTGGAATGGGGGCAGGATGGCATCCGCATTAACTCGCTCCACCCCAATGCCGTGTTCGACACCGGCATCTGGACTGAGGAAGTCTTGGCCGCACGCGCTAAACATTACGGCCTCACTGTGGATGAATACAAACGCAACAATGTCTTGAAAACCGAAGTGACCAGCCAGGATGTGGCGGAACTTGCCGCAGAATTATGTGGGCCGCTGTTTGCCAAGACCACCGCTGCGCAAGTGCCGGTGGATGGCGGAAACGATAGGGTGATTTGATATGGCGAATTCGATGG
>JAUXTZ010000031.1 GCA_030681095.1 Burkholderiales bacterium | reverse complement strand
TTCAGAGCCGGCCGAGCCCATGACGCCGACCAGCGCGCCTTTGGAAACCGCATTGGAGATCACCTTGCAGGCGGTGACAACATCGTTCAAGAGCGAGGTGAAATCGCCGGTCGCGCCTTGAATATGGCGCTGCTCTTCGATAATGAATTGGGTAATGGAGGTGCCGCTGTGCATGGTCTTCCTTTGAGTATCATAATATAAGCAACTGCTTATTATATACGGAAAATACTTAAAAAGGCGAGGTATGCCCGGCCAGCTATTCGCTGGCCAGTTGATCAGAGCGGGTAAAAATCCAGGTACGAGTGATGCCGACAATATCGGTGTCGCGCCGAATATCTTCGGGGAAGGCGGCGTAAGGACCGGCCATCTGCACAATACGCACAGCGGCTTCATCCAGAATTTTAGAACCAGAGGAGCGGTCGATATCTACCTTTTCCACCGTGCCGTCAGATTTGATATGTACAGTGAGACGTAAGCTGCCATAGAGTTTTTTCTGACGTGCTTCGTCCGGGTAATTCAGATTGCCGACGCGTTCGACTTTAATGCGCCAGTCATCTACATAGCGTGCAAAACGATATTCTTCCACCCGCACCCCGAGATTTTTTCGTTTGGGGCGGCTTTGGTAGGCGTTGTAGTCGCGCTCGATTTGCGCTTGCAATTTAGCCATTTGCAAGCTGCGCGCCATCAAATCGGTGGCATCCGGCGTGTGTCCCGGCTCGGTTTCCGGACGGGCCGCCGGGGCAGGTTTTTCCAGGACGGGTTTAGTCCTTAGCTGCGTTAACAAACGCGCTTGTTGTTGCTCCAGTTCGCGTACTTGTTCCTGGCGTTGCTTGAGTTCGGGTTGCGGCTCCGCGTTCTCGGTCGTGGGGAAGGGGGAAGTGGCGCGCGCTTTGGCATCGGTATTGCCGCCGCCTTCCAAGCTGGCTTGCGATAGTGCTTCCGCTTTGAGCGGGCGATTGGCGGATTTGGCGTTGACCAGCACCACTTGCAAGGGGCGTGCGCCGGTGTCGGTGTGGCGCGAATCTGGCAACACGAAACCCAGTCCGAACATCACGGTGGAGTGAAACACGATGGAGATGCTCATCGCGACCGCGAACGGAACGGAGATGCCAAGCGTGGCGGCGAGTGTGCGGGCGGATTGGGCCAACTGCGTAATGGGCTCGTGGAGTTGCGAAGTTTGGATTTTATGCCTGATCGCCAGTGCTTGTCACACCGTGCTGGCAAATACGCAAGTCAGCTCCAACGCCAGGGGATCGATATCACGCAGGACGAGTGTGACCCGAGTGCCGCCCGCAAGCTCGGGCACGGCCACGGCTTTCGTCACCAAGGGCAAGCTCTCGAAGCGCACCAAATTTTCGCGAATAACGGTCGCGGTCACTTCAGTGATGCCTTCTTGCAGCAGGTAACGCAGCCCCCAATATTTTTCCATGTTGCGCTGGAAGTCGTTGTACGCCTCATAGGTTTGTTCGAAGGCATACATCGCGCTATCTAGTGCTTCATCTTTGGTGCCATAGACGGGGGTGTCACCCGTGACCAAGGCAATTAGTTGGCGCTGATTGAGCAGGTCGATATAACGCCGGAGAGGCGAACTCGACCAGACATAGCGTTCGACGCCCAAGCCCTGATGCGGCAGCGGCTGCGTGGTCATGCGTGTCTTGCCTTTGTCCTGCGCGCGGTAGATCGCAGTCACCTTGTTTTCGGCCAGCCAATCCGCCCAGCGGCTGTTGGCCAGAATCATTAACTCTGCCACCACCTTATCGATCGGCGTGCCGCGCACGCGGTGAATGATGCGCACTCGATCACTCTCGAATTTGAATTGGTATTCCGGAATCAAACTGCGGCCACCTTCTTTTACGCCGCGTCCTGCTTCGAGATGATTGGCAAAATGCCAAAGCCATTCCAACTGTTCGCGATAGCGGTAGTCCACGCCGTTGCCCAGCGTAGTCTGGTTGAACAACGGCTCCAATTGCTCGTGGCGCAGATTGGCGGCGATGGTCACGCGTTCGAGTATTGTTTCCTGCGCACGCACACTGTAATCCGGCGCCAGGGTGAGGTAGAGCGACAGCGCGGGGCAGGCGGCGCCTTCCTTGAGTGTGAATACTTCCACCGCGCTATCCGGCAGCATGGTGATTTTGTTGCCCGGCATATACACCGTGGAAAGCCGCTTGCGCGCAATCGTATCCAGATCGGAATTGGGCGTGATGCCCAAGGCGGGCGCGGCGATGTGGATACCAAGGCGGTAGTCGCCGTTATCCAATTTCACCAGCGAGAACGCATCGTCAATCTCGGTCGTGGTTTCGTCGTCGATGCTGAAAGCGGAAACCTCGGCCAGGGGCAAATCCGTCGGCGGGACACAAGTGGCAGTAGTGGTAAAGCCTGGTCCCTCAGGAAACCACTCGCGCAAGAAACGCTGCAAGTGATAGTCGTGGCTGGATGGAATCGCCCCGCATTTTTCCAAGAGATGCAAAGGCCGAAGATTGGTCGCCGCCGCCGCTTGTTCCAACGCTTTAAACTCCAGCGCGTTCTTCTCCGGCGCGTACAGCAGCATGGGCAAGTGCGGCGGGAATTCGGCGGGGAGGGTACCGGCGCTGAGCTCACTCACATAGCGCGCCAACAATTCGGCTTGCTTGCGCTTGCGCTCCTCGCTCGCCAGCGCGGCTTTGAGCGACTCTGCCGGCGCGGGCTTGTAGCGCCCCTTGCCCTTCTTGTAGAAATACATCGGCGCGCTGTGCAGGCGCATCAATAAACCGGCGGATTCCGTCGCGCTCAGCGTGTGCCCGAAATAATCCTGTCCCAGCGATTGGAAATCGAATTCCTCGGCCCCACTCGCTTCCCACAAAAAGCTTAAATCGATGTTGTCCGCGACTTGATGCGCCGCCTCCAGAAAGCCGGACAAGGCCGGTTCCTTGAACTGGAACAGCACATTGTTTGCCTTTATCTTCGCGCGCTTGCCGTGCAGGGTTTCCACTTGGAACGAAGTGGTATTGTCAGCCAGGATGGTGCCGACTTTAAAGCCGCCATCTTCTTCAAAAAAAACGTACATGGGAATGCCTGGGGGGAAGGGGGCGCAAGTTTACCGGAAGGAGCGGGGCGGGGAAAGGCGATTACTTCTTCAAATCGCGGTAAAAGTTCTCATGCGAACCAATTGCCTCAAGATAAACCAGCCTGATCGCATCGTCCACCGTGTACCCAAGCAGATAAAGCTGGCCCTGACTGTGGAATTTATGCACGCGTAGTTCTGCCAAGTCCCCTTTTTTGCGCTCACCGATTTTTGGATTGGCAGCGACAGTTTAAACAGCCCGATCTACATCTTCGGCGACATTGTCGTGCAATTTTTTGTACTGCCGACCAAAACGGCGGGTTTGCACAACTTCATAGCTCATGCGCGACGGCTGCGCGGCACAAAGGGGGTGGCGCTGTCGCGCGGTTCCGCCATGGAGATGAGCGACTCTGCGATGAAGCTCACTGGCAGGTCTGGGTTGTCCAATGCAGTACGCCCCACCTTGGCCCAAAATTCGATTTGGCCCGCGATAGTGCGATGCTCCGCGACGGCCTCCGATTTGGCCTGTGCGTACAGTTCTTCGTCGATTCTGACTGGCATGCCCATAATGCGTCCCCTTCAAGTTTGCTACTTAAGTAGTAATGCTAGCGCGAAGAGGGGGGGGGAAGTCAAAGTTCGAATCTGTCATCGGCGCAATGCACCGCGCAGGCGGAACTTTATTTGGCTTCCGTTACCGTGCCAGCATACAGCGCAGCGATCAAATCCGATTGGGACACCATGCCCACCAGACGCTGTTCGGCATTGACGATCGGAATGTGGTGCAAGCCTTTTTCCGATAGCAAGGGCACCAACTCCACAATATGCATATCTTCGCGCGCGGTAAAAGCGGGCGTTGCCATGATCTGCCCCACCACCTCGGGCTTATCGGACACCATACCGGGCGTCTGCTTGATGAACTTGACCAGCTTATCCTGGAAGGTCTCATAGGTTTTCAGGTTGGCGCGCTTCAAGAAATCCACCAGAGAAATAATGCCGATGACGCGCTGTGCTCGGTCAATCACTGGGATCAGTTTGATTTTGTGCAGCCGCATCTGCGCCCAGGCTTCTTCCAATTCCGTGCCGAATTCCACTGTGACCAGATCGCGCGACATGATGTCGGCACAGGTAATTTCGCCCTGCTTGCGGCGATAGGCGTGCATCCCTGCTAGCTTCACGACCTGCCCCAGGTCCGCTTCGCTCACATCAAGGTAAGCATTAAAATCTTTTAAGGCGCTGTGCAAATCATCTTGCGTCAGACCCACGCGATCCAGCACTTTCGGATCATTGAGTTTGTGCAGGGTATCCTTTGATAGGGGACGAGCAGGGTAACGTCTTGCGGGCAATAGGTTGTTAATAAGCAAACCCGCAGCTAGGAGGACCAACACATTCAATCCAATGGGGAGCAGCACAAAATCATAGCCAAGTGACTGAACACTGGGGCCGCCGAGAAACGGGATTAAGGCCATGGCGCCGCCCGGAGGATGCAGGCTATGCGTCAGCAGCATGAGCAGAACAGACAGAGAAACGGCGAGAGCGGAGCCCAACACTGGGTCATGCGTCAATTTGGCAACCGTCACGCCGACCAACGCTGACAGAATATTGCCGCCCACCAGTGGCCAGGGTTGGGCTAGCGGGCTGTGGGAAGCGGCAAACAGCAGCGCCGCCGATGCGCCCATGGAGCCTACCATCAAGGGCAAGCCCGGCCCGGTGACAAAATAACTGCTGATCCATCCCACCAGCAAGATGCCGCCAAACGCCGCCAGTCCGGAGCGCAACTTCTCTCCGGTGCTGAGCTGTCCCGCATCGGTCAAAATATAAGGGAGGAATTTTTTTAAAATTATTTTCATGCGGGTTCAAAAAGCTCGAAAGGAAGTTCTCATTCCACAGCTGTTAGCGCACTCGGTTTGATTTTCGCTTCCAGCGCCTTACCTTTACGCGCACGCTTGCCGACATGCGCGGCCAAACCTGATGCCGAGAGCAGGACTTCTTGCACTTTGCCGCCACGTCCGGCGCCAGTAACGATCACGCCGCGTTTGCTGATGGGTTGAGCAGCCAGCAGTTTCTCATTCTTATCCAACTCCATCAGGATCACGCCGCGGCCGCCGCCGGACAGGGTTTTGATTTCATCCAGGCCGAATACCAGCAGGCGGCCTTTTTCCGAGAGGCAGGCGATGGCGTTGACTTTTTCAGTGACCATGCTTGGTGACAGCGGCTCGTCGCCTTCGTCCAGCGTCATGAATGCCTTGCCGCCTTTGATGCGGCTCACCATGTCGGAGGCGCGGGCAGTGAAGCCATAGCCGGCGGTCGAGGCCAGCAGCAAAGTTGTATCCGCCGCGCCGGCGAAGTAATGCAGGATGCGCGTGCCGCTCGCCAGATCGACCAGCGTGGTGATGGGCACCCCATCGCCGCGGGCGCTGGGCAGCGCGCCGACGCCGACGGAATAGATGCGGCCATTGGAGCCGAAGGCGAGCAGGTTATCGACGCTGCGGCATTCGAACGCACCGTACAAGGCATCGCCGGCTTTGAAGGTAAATTGCGCTGCATCATGGCCGTGTCCGCTGCGGCTGCGCACCCAGCCCTTTTGCGAGATGACGACGGTGACTGGCTCATCGATGATTTTCTGTTCGATGACGGCTTTTTCTGCGGCTTGGATTAGCGTGCGGCGCGGGTCGCCATATTGTTTCTCATCGGCTTCGATTTCTTTGATGATCAGCTTCTTCATCGACGCCGGATTGTTCAGGAGATCGTGCAGCGTGGTTTTTTCGGTGCGTAGCTCGGTCAACTCTTGTTGAATCTTGATCGCTTCCAAGCGCGCCAATTGGCGCAAGCGGATTTCCAGAATATCTTCGGCTTGGCGATCCGAGAGCTTAAAGGCGGCAATCAAGGCGGGTTTCGGCTCGTCCGATTCGCGGATGGTTTTGATCACCTTCTCGATATTCAGCAGCACCGACTCGCGGCCTTCGAGGATATGAATCCGGTCATCGACTTTTTGCAACCGGAATTGCGCGCGGCGCGTAACCGTTTCAAAACGGAAAGCGATCCACTCGCGCAGAATGTCGCCCAGCGTCTTTTGGCGCGGACGGCCATCGCCGCCGATCATCACCAGATTGACCGATACGCTGGTCTCCAGTGAGGTATGCGCCAGCAGCATATTCATGAATTCGGTTTGGTCCTGGTTCTTGGTTTTTGGCTCAAACACCAAACGTACTGGCGCCTCGCGCCCCGATTCGTCGCGCACGGTGTCGAGTACTGCGAGCATGGATTGCTTAAGGCCGAGCTGCTCTGTCGAGAGCGATTTTTTGCCGAGCTTGATTTTCGGGTTGGTGAGTTCTTCGATTTCTTCCAGCACTTTCTGCGACGAGGTGCCATGCGGCAATTCGGCCACCACGGCTTGCCACTGGCCGCGCGCTAAGTCTTCGATCTTCCAGCAGGCGCGCACTTTCACGCTGCCGCGACCGGATGCGTAAATCTCGGCAATGGCCGCCGCCGGCGTGATGATTTGTCCGCCGCCCGGGAAATCCGGGCCGGGGATGAATTGCGTCAACTCGCTGTGCGTCAGTTTCGGATTGCGGATCAAAGCGACGGCCGCTTTGGCGACTTCGCGCAAATTGTGCGAGGGGATTTCAGTCGCCATGCCGACGGCGATGCCGGATGCGCCATTGAGCAGCACGAAGGGCAAGCGCCCTGGCAGCAGCTTTGGCTCTTCGGTCGAGCCGTCGTAGTTGGGCTGGAAATCGACCGTGCCCAGATTGATTTCATCCAGCAGCAATTTCGCAATCGGCGTTAAGCGTGCTTCGGTGTAGCGCATCGCCGCTGCGCCATCGCCGTCGCGAGAACCGAAATTACCCTGGCCATCGATCAGGGGGTAGCGCAGGGAAAAATCCTGCGCCATGCGCACCAGCGCGTCGTACACCGATTGATCGCCGTGCGGATGCAATTTGCCCAGCACATCACCCACCACCGCCGCCGACTTGCGCGGCTTAGCACTCGCACTCAAACCCAGCTCGTTCATCGCATACAAAATGCGCCGCTGCACCGGCTTTTGGCCATCGCATACATCCGGCAGCGCGCGGCCCTTAACCACGGAAATGGCGTATTCGAGATAGGCGCGCTCGGCAAACAGCGCCAGCGTCAGCGATTCGCCGTCTTCGGGGGGGATTTCTGAGAAGAGATTGCCTTGTTCGGTCATGTGGAGAAATTCTTAGTAGGTTGCAGATTTAAAAGGAGCGATTATTGAAATCAAATATCCGCCTCAGCTTCATTCCCATGCTCTTCAATCCAGGCGCGGCGCGCAGCGGCTTCGCCTTTGCCCATGAGCATATTGAAGCGCGCTTCCGAAGCCGCCGCATCGAATTCGCCCAGCGACACCGGCAATAGCCGCCGCGTGTCGGGGTTGAGGGTGGTTTCCCACAGCTGCTCTGCATTCATTTCGCCCAAGCCTTTGAAGCGTGAGATGCTCCAGGCGTTGTCTTTGACGCCATCTTTGCGTAATTTATCTTCAATCGCTTCCAGCTCGCCATCATCTAAGGCATAGATTTTTTGTTGCGGTTTTTTGCCGCGCGCGGGCGCATCGACCCGATACAGCGGCGGGCGCGCGATGCAAATATGGCCGTGCTCGATCAGCTTCGGGAAGTGTTTGAAAAACAGGGTCAGCAACAATACTTGAATATGCGAGCCATCGACGTCGGCATCCGACAAGATGCAAATCCGGCCATAGCGCAGCCCGCTTAAATCCGGCGTGTCCTTGGCGCTATGCGGATCGACGCCGATGGCGACGGCCATGTCGTGAATTTCATTATTGGCGAAGAGCCGGTCGGGTTCGGTCTCCC